>NZ_JAFEVM010000021.1:0-57347 GCF_016901105.1 Treponema sp. Marseille-Q4523
ATACGGATTATTATTAATATATAAATATTCGCCGTCAATTTTCCAAGTCTGCGAGTAATAACGATTTTTCATCAAAAACACAGTCTTATCCGGAGATATCGATTCCAATTCAAATTCTTCCGCTTCTCCGTCTCCGCCGTGAATCCACGTTCCGTTTTTATATGAAACGGAATGACAACCTAAACCGAAACCGTAATCTTTTCCCCATGGAGTATCTATTTCTTTCGGTTCGGAAATTGTTTTATGCGGACTGCCTACAAAATAAAGCCCTGCTAATTTTTCCCATGCGGCGGTATCCGATTCATTTTTAAATTGAATCTTTTCAATCTTAAAATCTCGGTTGCTCAAATCGATATAATCAAACCTGCCGACATAATCGGACAAATAACCGCCGAAGTACCAACCTTTTGTCCCTTTTTTTATAACGTCTCCCGACTTTGATTTTCCGTTTAAAACTTCTATCTTCACCCAATTACTGCGAATTGAATCGATTATTTCTTCTTTTCCCAATTCCAGTATTTTTACTTTAGAGCCGACCCTCATAACGGCGACAACGGAACTTGCCGTTGATTCCTCCGAACGCAATCTAAGATTTTCTTTTACATACATTTCTTTATTTATTTGCATATTTGTTTCTGCAAATATAAATAGAGCGATAAAAAAGAATCCGGTGCTACAAAATATTTTTTTCATTTTTTCCTCAGGGAATCATATTGTCGGTGTGTGAGTATAGCAAATTTTCAGTCGCACGACATCGTCTTTGAACAATCACAGCAACCGCGCATCGTTCATGTTGCGAAGCGAAGCAGCAGGGTTTTATCTTCGAGCCGTACGTTTATCGGGGAGCGATTTGCATTGCGGCAATTTCGTCTTTTAACGACTTCTCTACGAAGCTGTTAAGCGACATATCAAGCTTTTTTGCGGCAACGGCGACTTGACTGTGAAATAACGGCGTGAGGCGGACATTGAACTTACCGGAATAGGGTTTTTCGGGTTCGATACCGTCTTCTTTGCACCATTCAAGATAATCATCGACCGAAGCACGGAACTCTTTTTCCACCTCGTCCACTGTAGTACCTTGAAATGTAATAACCGTGCGGGTATTGAGTACTTCTCCTGAAAAAATGTGCGCGGTATCGTCATACTCAACCGTGCCGATAAAACCTTTATAATTCATCATGTTTTACCCCCGCATTATCTAAAAATTTCCGCATCGATTTTACGGCACCTTTATCCGTAATTTTTTGCGGGTGCGGACGATGAAAAACAGCCCGCTCGCCGTTCAGCTCGATACGCACTCGTGAACCGTGTCCTTCCGATATTTTGGCTCCCAAAGAGTGCAAAAGATTTTCTATTTCCCGCCATGCAATATCCGCCTGTACGGGATCCTTAAATATCGCGTCATACAATTTTTTTTGCTTCGCGTTCACAGATAAACAGTACTATAAATCGGTACCATTGTAAATATGTGCGTTGTCCGTCCGCCGAATTTTAAATCCTGCCGAATATCGGGATGCGGCGACACGAATAAAAAAAACGGAAAAGCGAAAGCCTTTCCGTTTTCAATCACAGTTTCAGTCGATGCTCTGTATGTATTTTAAGATAAGATCGACAGCACCTTCCAGGTCGTCGATATGCACCGTGCCGACGGCCGTATGCATATAGCGCTGCGGAACGGATATGATGCCGGTGAGCACACCGCTTCCGCTCGTTGCGAGCGTCCATCCGTCGGTACCGCCGTTGATCAAAACTTCGCGCTGGAATTCGATGTTGTTTTTTTCGGCGACCGCTTCGAAAGCGCGCGTCATCTTTTTGGAAACGTTGTTTCCCATCGTGGAGCCCATGTCCCAATCGTAATATTTAATGGCCGGGCCTTTTCCGAGTTCGATACAGCATTCGCTCAGTTCAAGTCCGGACGCACCTCCTGCAATCGTTACGTCTACGACGATCGCGATATCGGGCTTGACCGAAAAACCCGCAACTCCGGCGCCGCGCGCGCCGACTTCTTCCTGCACCGTTCCGATGAGCGTCAATTCGTTTTTAATGCCGGCTTCTTTTGCGCGCCGCATCACTTCGCAGATGACCGTACAGCCTACACGGTTATCGACGGATTTGCCTGTATAGATTTTACCGCCGTTAATAAATTTTCCCGTTCTCTGATAGTGACCGTAATCGCCGATACGCACACCGAGCTTTTCGGTTTCCGCTCTCGTAAGCGTGCCGACATCGACATAGATACTGTCGAACGGGATCACTTTTTCTCCTTCATCGCCTTTGAGCATGTGCGCGGGTTTATAACCGGTGACGCCTTCGATCATACCGTCTTTGGTTTTGATTTCGACGTCCTGATTTATGAGCATGCGGTCGTCGTGGTATCCGACAGGCGCGATCAAAAGCTGACCGTTGTCGTCGATATAGCGCACGATAAAACCGATTTCATCCATGTGTGCGGCCAACGCAATTTTTTTATTGCCGCCCCGCGCGTTTTGCGTAAGGATAATATTGCCGAGCGCATCTTCTCTGCAGCTGTCGTAAAAACCTTCGAGTTCTTTTTTTATCTGCGCGGCAACCGCTTCTTCTTCACCCGAAACGCCGAACGTGTTGTCGAGCGCGCTCAATGTTTTTGCCAATCGTTCCATATATCATACCTCCTCAAACTGAATAAAATTATGACAACCGCTAAAATTCCAATCGGATTTTTAGCGGTATACCGTTATGCTATAAATCCGAATATCGTATATAAAATCGCCGACACGATCACGCCGATGATGCCGTAGGGCAGCGATGAAAAACTCGTTTCCGCAGGCGATATCTCACATGCGCCCGAATTGACGATAACCGCATCGCCGTACATACAGATTTGGCTTCCCCATGCGGAAGCGGAAAAGATTGCCGCCGAAACCAGATACGGGTTGGCTCCGATCTGCGTCGCAAGCGGAACGGCAATGGGAAGCATGACTGCCGCCATATCCCAAAACATTCCCGTAAAATACGCAAACGCGGTTGCCGTCAAAAATACGACGAGGGGAAGCATTTTACCGGACATAAACGGGCGAACCAAATCGATGATGTATTCCGCCAAGCCGAGTTTCGTATTCGCATCGACGAGGACGAAAGCGATTGCCAAAATACACGCGATCGGCAGCATATTTTTCATGCCTTCCAATGCGATGTCCATAAAATCTTTTATGTTTAATTTTTTTGTAACGGAATACAAAACGATCGCCGCAATGAGCGCACCGACGATACCTTTTAAAACGTCTATGCCGGTAATGATCGTCACTGCAATCAAAACCGCTACCGGTATGATAAAAAACCATACCGGAGAAGATGCGCCTTTATCGTCCGCCTGCGAAATCTCCGTATCCGAAACGATACCTTTTTCCGCGTTCGCTTCGTGCTTTTTCATCGGACCGATGTCGGGCATGATCCGCAATGCGACGAGCAGGGAAACGGTGATCGCAATCATCGGATAGAATTGAAACGGGATCGTTTTTATGTAGCCCGCCATCGCGTTTCCGTCGACCGAAAGATTTTGACTCGCGATGAGGCCGGAATAAAACACCGCCCACGTCGAAATCGGAATAAGCGATGAAAAGGTTCCTGCCGTCGAATTCGTAAGATACGCGATCTTCGCGCGCGATATCTTGTGTTCGTCTCCGACTTTTTTCATCGATGCGCCGATGACCAAATTGTGCAGATAGTCGTCGATGAATATGGCGAGCGACGAAACCCACAACAGCAGCATTGCGCTTCGTTTTGTTTTCGCGTATTTACCGATGGTTTTGCTGAAACCGCTGAGCGCTCCCGACTGTTCGATCAGTTGAAGCAAAATTCCGAAAAAGAGCGTTACCAGGATGACCCACAAAACGCTGTCGGTTTTCAAAACTTCGATCAGCGAATCCAGCCATGCGCCGATAAAATTCTGCTTTGCCAAAATGATAAATCCGATCAACGAACCTATCAAAAGCGAATCCAGCGTCTTTTTTGTCGTAATTGCGATAACAAATACGAATACAACGGGGATGAGAGCGATGATGCCGTACTGCATAGAAAATTCTCCTTGCGTTTTTAAAGATAAAAATCTTTAGTTGTTTTCGATGATCACATATCTTATAAAGACAGTTTCATCGGTTTTATATTTTACTTTTTTAATTTTGTTATATTAACACGAGTATTTTTATCTGTCAAATTTTTAGTTTTTATTGTTTTTATAGTGTTTTTGTTAATTTTCACCGCAAGAGGCTTTATACATCTTTTCCGTCCGCGTGTCGTTTTCCGAAAAGCCTGCCGCGGCGCTTACATTTGACTGCGGGTTTTTTTATTCGATAACATAAGCCCGCAGATCGTAAGCATAACGCCCGCTATACCGGGTACGGTGATCCGCTCTCCGAGTGCAAAATACGCGAAAACGATCGTCACGACGGGAATCAAATAGATGCCGACGGTCGCGCGGACGGCGCCGAGCTTATCGCATGCGGTGTTCCACGCGGCAAAACAGAGCGCGGACGCGGCGACGCCGAGGAAGAGCAGGTTTACCCAGTTGAGCGGTTTTGCAAATCTGGCCATGTTGACGGCCGCATCGAAGCTTACAAAAAAATTATTGTTGTTTTCCGCGAGCGGAGAGAATGCGCCGAAGAGTACGAGCGGCGCCATAAAGATGAGCGCATAAAAAAATATGCGTCGTACGACCGCCAATTTGTTAAGGCGCAGCGCGTTGATCTTCGTGACGAAGAGCGTATAAAATCCCCATGAAACAGCGGAACCGAGCGCGAGCAGATCGCCTTTCGGTTTTAAGTGAAATTCCGCCGCACCGTTAAAGCTTACGAGCGCGACACCTGAAATCGCGATGATAAAACCTGCGATAAAAAAAGGCGTGACGTGTTTTTCATGCAAAAAAATCTGCGCGACGATTGCGGCGAAAATCGGGCAGATCGAAACGATGACGCTTATGTTCGATGCCGACGAAAACATGATCGCGATGTTTTCGAGAAATTGATATACCGCGACGCCGCTTAAGCCCGCCGCGGCAAAAAGCCGTTCGTCTTTTTTTCGTTCGAGCCTGAGTCGATGCGGGCAGAGAATCCACAGCATGGCGTATGCAAATAAAAACCTGATGACGAGAATTTCGAGTGCGGAAAAATCTTTTAAAAGCGATTTCGTGCAGACAAAGGTGATGCCCCATATGAAGATCGAAAAAGCGGCGAAGAAAAAACCGGTAAAGGATTTTGATTTTTGCGGCCGGCGAATTTCAAACATGAGGGAAGTATAGCACATTCGCCTGTTTTTTTCACACAGCGTACCGATTGCCGTACGCAAAGTGACCGCGCACCGCGCCGCACAAAACCGCGCACCGCCCGTGACGTTTTTACGCATTCCGTTTACAATAGACATCGTACTTATAACAGGAGCAAATCATGAAAACCGAACGATCGCCGAAAGAAATTTCGGTCGATAAAAAAATCATATCCGCGCTTGAAAAGCTGATCGCGCTTACGCCGGAAAAAGACGGTTTACCGCTCACCGTCGCAAAAGCGCTCATGCGCGACCAGGAAATCGAAGCGGTGCAAAATTATGCCAACAACGTTTCGATCGTACGGCTCGGCTACAACGATCACGGGCCGGTACACATGCGCACGGTTACGCACAACGCGATCAAAATGACGGAGATATTGTACAAAGCGGGCGTGCAGTTGAGTCTGCAAAAAGAAAAAGCGGGCACCTTTGCCGACAGTCTGACCGCCATTATATTCGCTTCGTTTTTGCACGACTTCGGCATGTCGATCGGCCGGCAGGATCACGAATTGTACAGCGTTTTTCTCGCGCTCCCCGTCATCGAACGGCTGCTCAACAAATTCATTCCCGGAGGCGAAAACATCGTGCGGCGCGTAACCGTCCGCTCGCTCGCGATGGAAGGCATCGTCGGCCACATGGGTACGCACAAAATCCATTCGCTCGAAGCCGGCATCATCCTCATCGCCGACGGCTGCGATATGACAAAGGGCAGAGCGCGTATTCCCCTCGGACTCGACAACGCTCCGACGATCGGCGACATCCATAAGTATTCGGCGAACTCGATCGAACGCGTCGAAATCGGCGCAGGCAGCGAAAAACCCCTTCGCATTCAAATATACATGTCGGCGGAAGTCGGTTTTTTCCAAATCGAAGAAGTGCTGCTGCAAAAGATAAACGCAAGCCCCGCAAAACCCTACATCGAACTGCTCGCCGGCGTCGAAGGCGAAGCGATGAAACAATATTTATAAGCGCACAGGTTTCGGAGACGTCGTTTTCGGACGAAACCTTTTTGCCATCCGCCCTTCCGCCGCTTGCTCACGCGCGGCGTCCTCGCTCCGCTGCGGTCGCTGCCTTCGGCACGGCTCCACGGCGGCGTAGGCTGTATCGTAATGCGGGCGCTTATCGGCCGTAGTTTATTAAAATGGCTCCTTCATAAACATCTTCAACGATTAAAATAAAATCCGTATGATGATGCCCTGTCGTTGCTTTTTGCATTTTACCGGAAACCGTATATTTTTTCCCCGCATCAAAGTTTTTTCGATAACCGGCAGTAAATACCAACTGGATTTCTTTTAGAAAGATATGTTTCCCTTCATCGTCGTATAATATCGGTGTATCCGGCAACAGAAAAAAATATGTTTCAATGGTGTCGTCATTCGGATTTTCGCCGAAATTCGGCGGTCCGTAAAAACCTTTTTCTACAATGGTTCCGGTAAGGGTTATGATTTTTTTATCACAACAATCGCTTTTGTCATATTCCCGAAAAAGAATTTTTGAAAAAGTATTGCCGCTTGATTTTGCTGTCATAATCATCGTAATCAGTAAAATTAATAAATTCTGTTTTAATTTCCGTTTCACAATCCGCCTTCATTTCATAAAATTATTCTCATCGTCGTACGAACTCATTGTCCGCTCTATTCGAAAATACCTTGTAAAAACTTTTCCCGATTTATTTCCTGTAACAAGATATTGAAAAAAATCGTTGATACGGCGGTTCGCTTCCATCGCATATTCATGCAATGCAGGGGAGGGTTTGTATTCCGAATCGAGTAATTTTTGTGGAAAAATATTAGCCGGTTCTTGCTCCGTTTTGTTAAATTCGAGCGGAATGTCTGCTGCATCTTTGTTGGGCATCATGCCTGTGATAACAAATAGGTACATCAATATAATTGATGTGAAAAATATTTTTTTTATATTCAATTTGCCGATCACTCTATCTCCTCATTATAACCCGAATTTTATTATCCGAAAACTGCCCGCAAAACAGCAATCCTTATTCCTGTTCGTACATCAGTTTATCGCTGTTCCATCTGACAGTGATTGTATAGCTTTTATGATCTTTATATTTTTCCAGTTCGATGTTTTTTTTACGCGCATCCGCTGAAATTATATAACAAAAACTGTATTCATTGTACGGCAATATCATCTTAAATTGACCGTTAAAAAATTCATATATGACTGGATACTGAACGACGTTGGCTACATACAAACAAATTTGATCGCGTCCTGTTCCGTTGAAATCGCCGACCCATCCGTTGGCACAGGATCGCCCCAACATCGGCATGGGTATTTTTAACAACTCCGAATAAATCTCCGCCAATCCATCTTCTTTGTAACCTGCTCCATAATTATCCAACGAATAGGAAGCAACGACCTTATTTTTATCAATAACAAAAACCTTAGCTTTGTCAACGCTTTTAGCTAGTCCTCTACTGTATAAATCGGCATTACGCATCGTATCAAAAGAAACCAAAAACTCATCATGCCCCGAATTTGTAAAGTTACCCGGTACAATCTCAAGTATAAAAAGTTTTTTCCCTGCCGGTAAATCTTTATTGACAAAATCGGAAATGATTTTTGCCGTGGTCTGATTTGTTTGCGCCCGGAGAGAATATGCGCGCAGTGCTGCGGCATACAATAAAAACAATAACATCGCTTTCATTTTATTCATACTGTTAGACTCCTATTTATCTTTTTTTTACTCAGCCGACACGGTATAAAAAACGGCTTCCCGCATTGAGGAAGCCGTCGATAAAAAAATCTCGCACTTATCCCGCCTTTCGCGCACTGCCCTTCCGCGCATCGATTATATTTTTAATAACCGGCCAAGAGAACGCAAGGATCGTCGCGATCAAAAGCACGCAGGAAACGGGTCGCTGCACGAAAGTCATGAGCTTCCCATGGCTCATCACGAGCGCACGGCGGAAGTTCGCTTCCATCATATTGCCGAGGAGCAGTCCGAGCACAAAGGGTCCCGTCGGGAAATTATATACTTTGCACACAAAGCCGAGAAGAGCAGCGACAAACATGACGATAACGTCGAAAAAATTATTATTAAGCGCATAGGAGCCGACGACGCACAAAAGACATACCGCCGTCCAAACGGTCGGCTGCGAAACGTTCAGCACTTTCGCGGACGCTTTTGCGGTAATGAGGCCGAAGATCAAAAAGACGACATTCGCAAGCAGCATGAGCAGCATGATCTTTGCGGTAAAGTCGGCATTTTCAGTAAACATTTTCAAACCCGGCTGCATGCCGTACATCGTCAAAGAGCCGATAAGGATCGCGGTAACCGAATCACCGGGAATGCCGAGCGTCATCATCGTCGTCATCGCCCCGCCGATAACCGCATTGTTTGCGGTCGAAGAAACGGCGAGCCCTTCGATCGACCCCTTTCCGTATTCTTCGGGATGCTTACTCATTTTTTTCGCATTGCCCCACGAGATGATCGATGCGATATCGCCGCCGGCTGCGGGGATCGCGCCGATGAGCGTTCCTTCAAAGGCACCGATAAGCGTCGGTATCGTGAGTTCTTTGAATTCCTTAAACGACGGCAAAACGCGGCCGAGCGCAAGATTGACTTTCCGCGCTTTCATTTCCGCCGCTTCTTCAGCGCGGTTCCGCGAATACATCTGATACAGCACTTCGCCGATGCCGAACATACCGATCATAACGGGGATAAATGAAATACCGGCAAGCAGGTCGACCGAACCGAAAGTAAATCGCGGCACGGCAAGAAGAGGATCGAGTCCCACGCAGCTGAGCAGGATGCCCGCGACGCCGAGTATCGTACCCTTGAGCACGTTGCCGGTCGACACGGCGATCATCATCGAAAGGCCGAAAAGCGCGAGCATACAGTATTCGGGTGCATTGAACGTTACGGTAAAATTCGCTATCGGTGTGGAAAACAAAATAAGACACAGCGTCGAAAAGACCCCTCCGATAAACGAATAGATGACGTTTATACCGAGCGCGAGACCGCCTTTTCCCTGCCGGTACATCTGATAGCCGTCAAGCGATTGACTTATGGAAGCGGGCGTTCCCGGCGTATTTATTAAAATCGCGGAAATGCCTCCCGAAAAAATCGCAGCGTTCCACAGTCCCATAAGCAACGCGAATCCGTTTGCCGGCGGAAACCAAAATGTAATCGGCGTCATAATGGCGATACCCATCGTTGCGGACAGGCCGGGCAGCGCGCCGATCACCGTACCGATTACGACTCCGAGGCATAAAAACAATAAAACCGATGGCGTACAAAGTTCAAAAAAAGCCTTAGCAAAAATTTCGAGTGTCATACATACTCCCGTATACTATCTATCGTCTTTTAAATATTGAATTGGATGGAAAAGCCTACGACAAAGGCCAAATAGATAAAAGCGACAAACACGACCGAATAGATGATATTGAATTTCCACGTTCGCTCAAATATAAAATTAAGAAAAATCACAAGCGCGAGCGCCCACAAAATAAATAATTTCGTAAGCTGCCACAAAATAAAAAATATGACGATGGCCGTTATCGTCAGTACGAGCATTTTAATATTTTTTTTTGTTTCTTCACTGGCGGCGGCGGACCGAGCTTTTTCATTTTTTTCACGGATGCTTCGAATTATTAAAACGATACCGAGAATTCCCAAAACGGATCCGAGCAGCACAGGGAAAAAACCGGCTCCCGGAACTCCGTCGGAAGTTTGCGCGTTGAAGCGCATCGTATTTTCCACGAGCGTATAAACGGTCACTCCGAAACCCAAAAGTGTTATTGCAATGCCGGATATCGCATCACCTTTGCGCATGACGGCAACCTCCTTTTTACACGATAAAAATCGCCCCCGCGAAAATGCGGGAGCGACTGATACAAGTATTATTTCTTCAGCAATACGGGAATCAATTTACCGTAATAGCTCAACTCTTTTGCGGCGGCCGCATCCATATCGGAGCCGCTCAAATACGCGTGTTCAAAACCTCTCGATGCGAGCAGTTCTTTTACCGGTTTCGAATTTAGGGCAACGGACGACGCTTTTTCGAGGATACTCACGATTTCGGCGGGCGTACCCTTCGGAACGGCGAACGCACCCCATCCCTGAATCGCAATATCGATGCCTTTTTCGCGGGCGGTCGGAACGTTCGGAACGACGGACGAACGGCTTTCACCGAGAATAATTAAAACTCTCAGTTTACCGTCGTTGACGAGGCTTTGCACTTCCGACGGAGAAACGGTAACCGCTTCGATATTGCCGCCGGCAAGAGCTGTTACGGCAGGGGCTGCACCTTCAAACGGAACGTGAGTAAATTTAACGCCGCATTTGTCTTCGACCGAAGCGGCCGCGACGTGCCAGATGGATCCGGTGCCGGAATTTCCGACGCGGACTTTTCCCGGATTCGCTTTCGCATACGCGATAAAATCTTCAATCGTCTTCCACGGAGAATCCGCTTTTACCGTGACGGCCGACGGAATCGTCATCGCCCGTCCGATGAATTTGAAATCGTCGGTACTCAAATCGGTAAGACCGAGTGCGCGGAGCATCGTCGATTCGACGGGCATATACGCGATCGTGTAGCCGTCGGCCTTTGCATTTTTGACCCGCGTCAATCCCGTCGCGCCCGACGCACCGGTGATGTTGCTCACGGTAATCGTACCGGGGAGCGCTTTTTCAAGTTCCGACGCATAAATGCGCGCCGTCGTATCGGATGCGCCGCCTGCAGAATACGGAACGATCAGAGAAATCTGTTTGTTGCCGGGAAATTTAACACCGTCTTCGTTACCCCGTGCAAAGCCCCAAGAAATTACCGCTGCCGAAAGCAGACACAGTATTCCGATCCTTTTCATACTACCTCCATAAAAACTTTTGCAGAAAGTTTCAACTTTCGAAAAAGTTTTTAGCCGTGCGCAAACGCGCACATGTCGAATAATCGAGTTTGCAAAATACGGTATACCATATCTATTCTGTTTTTATTAAAACGATACACATACACTTCTTTTGCAAACATCCGTGCAAACTCGAGATAAAAAGCGACGGCGATATTTCAGACGGCGCTTTTTATCGTACCTCCATAAATAAAAAGCCATATACCTCTACACCGTATTTGCAATTACAAATACGGTGCAACCTCTTTTTTCAATTCCGCAACCTGCGCGGCAGTCAAATCGAGAAGCGGGCGACGCATATATCCGCCGCGAATACCGCGCATCGTTAAGATATTTTTGAATATGGACATATTCGCGCCGCATTTCATAATCATCGCCAATTTCGTTGCTTTAACCTGCGCTTTCCGAGCCGCGGCAATATCGCCCGATTGAAACGCTTTATAGACCTCGACGAAAGCTTCCGGAAACGGGCCCGAACAACCGGACACCGTACCGTCGCAGCCGCACGACAGCGCGGGCAAAAAGAGATCGTCCGCTCCGGGAACAACCGAAAAATTTCCTCCGCGCACTTGCAGATATTCGTTTATCCGGCGCATATCGGCAAAACTGTATTTTACACCGACGACGTTTTTACACGCGGAAGCGATCTCTTCCATCGTCGCAGCCCCGATGTCGTTGTGCGCGAGCTGAGGAATCACATATACATACACGGGAAAATCGTCCGGCAGCGCGGCGCATACCGTTTTATAATATTCGACCATAGCGCGGTCATCGACATGGAAAAACACCGGCGTAATGATACCCACGCCGTCAGCACCGATGCTGTGCGCGTGTTTTGCAAGACGGATCGTACAGTCCTGACACATTGCACCGACGTGGACGAAAACCGTTACGCGGCCGGCGGCTTTTTTGACGACGGTTTCGGCGACGAGTTCGCGCTCTTCGGCGGACATCGAAAACATTTCACCCGTCGTACCGCACGGATACAAACAGTGAATGCCTTTTTGAATTAAAAATTCGGTCTGCTCTTCAAGCGCAACGACATCCACTTTATTGTCTTGAGTAAACGGCGTCGTCATAGCGGTAATAACGCCGTATAATTTTTTCATAGAACCTCCCATAAAAAACGGCTCGGCATTCAAAAGCAGCTACGATATTTCAGACGCCGCTTTTGAACTTCACATGAAATCGATAAGTACGCAAAAGCAGCTTTCCCCGAAGAGAAAGCCGCCTTTACATCATCGCCTGTGCTTCAAAGCCCTTCCGAAAGGTCTGCTTTTGAAACGGATGATCACTTAGCCGCCGCTGCGTTCGTACCGGCGATGCGTCCGAATACGACCGTATCGGTCAGCGCGTTGCCGCCCAAGCGGTTCGCACCGTGTATGCCGCCGGTAACTTCGCCCGCCGCATACAAGCCCGGAATGATTTTTCCGTCGGTATTGTACACGTGACAGCCCGTATCGATTTTGACGCCGCCCATCGTGTGGTGAACCGTCGGAACGCGGGGAGCCGCATAGAACGGCGGCTTGTCGATCGGCGTCGAATAAAGCGTACGACCGAACGCGTCCTTCGATTTATCAGCGACGTGTTTGTTGAAATCGTCGAGTGCGGCTTTCAAATGATCTGCGGGAACGTTTATAGCTTTCGCAAGCTCTTCGACGGAGTTCGCTTTCACCGCACGGCCGGCCGCAACGAGTTCGTTCGCGGATTCGTTGAAATTGTTTTTTTCGTCGCCCGTCGGATAGCAGTGCGAATCGAGTACGATCCACATATAGTTATCCGGCTGATGAAACAGCGCCATCGTCATAACGTCGCGCCTCGCGCCTTCGTCGACAAAGCGGTCGCCGTTTTTATTGACAAAGATGCGGCGTTCGACATCCATTTCGATATTGCCGGAAAGGCTTCCCGTTTCGGGATCACCGAGCGGCAGGAGCTGGATGTTTTCCATCTGTACGAGCTGAGCGTGAAGCGGTTCGAGCATGGCAAAAGCGTCTCCCGTCGAACTCGGCGGGTTCGTCGAAGGAATATTCGCGCCGAGCGTCGGCCACTGTTTGTTGTATTTTTCGCGCATTTCGACGTTGCGTGCAAAACCGCCGGTCGCAAGGACTACGCCCTTATTTGCGCGGAGCGTCACTTTGTTACCCGTTTCACCGATCGCATTGACGCCGACGACTTTACCGTTTTCGACGATAAAGCTTTCGCCCTTCGTATTGAGCATCACTTCGATGCCCTCGTGCGAATCGATGTAGCGATTATAGGTTTTGAAAAATCCCGTGCCGACGGGATCTACTGGTTTATGTGCGCGAGGCCACAAACCGCCGGTCACCGTAAACGTGCCGGGCTTGAATTCCATGCCCATCGATTTGAGCCACTCGACGCCTTTCCACGCATTGTCCGTAAGCACATGGATCAAAGCGGGGTCTCCCTGTTTGTCGCCGCCCTCATAGGTCTGCTTATAATGCAGCGCGACCGAATCCTTGTTCGCCTTTGCCGTTTCACTGCCGTCGTCGACCGCGTTCAGCGCACCTCCGGCCATGATCGTATCGCCGCCGACGCGTGCCGTCTTTTCGATGATGATGACCGTTGCGCCGTCCTGATTTGCCTGAACGCCGGCTGCCATACCCGCGCCGCCCGCGCCGACAACGATAACGTCCGCCGTCTTTTCAACGTCTGCCGCTTTCGTTTCCGCAGAAGAATCGGTTGCTGCATTCAGCTTTTCGATATCGACGCCCGCACTCTTCAGCGCCGCATCCGTTGCCTGTATGATCGCGCGGCTCGTGATCGAACATCCGCCGATAACGTCGAGGTTCGTTTTTTGAGCAGCGACGATCTGCGCCGGGATCTTTTCGATCGCAGGATCGCTGATACCGGGCGTTTCGTTGTGCTTCGTCACCGTTACCGATTCGATTTTCGAACCGGAAAGCTTTACCTGCACCGTGAGCGCACCGCCCATACCCGTACCCTCGCCGGTATAGGTTCCCGCTTTGAATTTGCTTCCGCCTCCGCAAGAAACAAAAAACAGTGACGCTGCAAGCATCACCGCCGCCGTCCGCTTTAAGAAAGCGAATTTTTTCATTTTTCCTCCCATAAAAACTTTTGCAGGAAATATCAATTTCCGAAAAAGTTTTTAGCCGTGCGCGTGTGCGCACACGTTCAATAGTCGAGTTTGCAAAACAAAACGTATCGTATTCATGCGATTTTTATCGAAATAACACGTATACACGTCTTCTGCAAACATCCAAGCAAACTCGAGATAAAAAGTGTCGGCGATATTTCAGACGGCGCTTTTTATCGTACCTCCGTTGCAAAACGTATTATATATGCGCTTTTCGGCAGAACAAATCCCGCACGTCCGCGCTTAGAGACGATTTTCCAAGTTCAATTTCCGATTTAATAAAATGCGTCATGCAAGTTTGATATTAGCATATCGGTTTATAAATGACAATGTTCGCGACGGCGTTTGTAGACGGCGTTGCAGCAGGATATATCGGCGCATACATTTCGAACGGGCGGCACACCAAGCACCTTCCGTATTTCGGACAGGCATTTCTTTCTTACGGGTGTTGCGCCTCGCCCGCTCGGCGCCGGGCTTTCCGGGATTCCGCGCATAAGCGCTCCATTCCCTCCCTCGCTCCGCTCGGTCGGGAACGGCTCCGCCGTCCCTCCAATCCCTAACACAAAAGATCGCTCGCGCAGCATCCGTGCCGTGCAAGGAGCGTTTTTGAAAATTCGCCGCCTACGACAAAGCGCACAGTTCTTTTTTTGCCGAAAGCGCGCTTCGAGCGGCGGCATCGGCCATATCCGAAAGCGTGATTACTCCTTCATCCGCTTTTCGCAGGAGATCCGCATCATTTTTCCATGCACACAAAAGAGCGCGCGAAGAGTTTACGACGCCGCCGACTTTGGAAAGGAGTGTTGCGGCAACTCGCGCTTTTCCGCCCTGCGCTCCGTAGCCGGGGATCAAAAAAAAGAGTTCGGGATATGCGTCGCGCAAAATACGGGCATCGCTTTCTTCGGTACAGCCGACGACGGCACCGACAGGCGGACAGCACTCGGCCGGATAATCCTCGGCGCATTCTTTCGCAAGCCGTTTGAGTTCCGCGCCGACGATGCCGAACACTGCACCGCCGTGTTTAAGCTCCTTTCGCTCAATGTCCGCCGCTCCGGGATTCGACGTGCGGAGCAAAACGAATATCCCTTTGCCCTTTTTGCAAAAATCTACAAAAGGTGAAAGCGTATCAAAACCCATATACGGATTTACCGTCGCTATATCCGTTTCGAAATCGCCCGAAAAATGCGCGCGCGCATAGGCTTCCGCCGTATTCGCGATATCGCCTCGCTTGATATCCGATATGACCGACAAACCCGCAGCCCTCACCGCCGAAAGCGTTTTCGCATACGCGCTCATCCCTTCGACGCCCATCGCTTCGTAATACGCGATCTGTACTTTACAGCAGCATGCGCTTTTGTCGTCCGCAATTCGATTAATAATTTCTCTGTTGTATGCGAAAACCGCTTCCGCTTTTCCGCCGAATCGGCGCAAAACGCTTTCGGGGATATACGAGGGATCGGTGTCGAGTCCGACGCACAGCGGCCCGTTTTTTTTCGAAAGCTCCCGCAGGTGTTCCATCGCATGTTTCACATCACACCTCGATTTTATGTTCCATAAGCCAGCCCGTCGCCAAAAAATACACCGCGCCGAAAATCGCATAGCGTAGCGTATGATTCCACGAATAGCGCAGCACCGCTCCATAAAACGACGAGTCTCGAACCATATCGCTCATGTCGGTATCGAAGCCGAGCGTACCGATGCGCATCGGAAAATAAAACAGAAAAAAGATGATTACGACGATCAAAAATCTATTCGGCTTTTTCGTGCGAATAAAAGCGGAGTACAGCGCCATTGCAAAATTGAACATCGCCTGCCAGCTCGCAAAAGAAATAATACCCATGATGCCGAATTGTACGAGTTCTAAAAAATGTTCGACAAACACAAAGCGGTACAGCTGCTTTATGTTTTCGATGTAGGACATACCCGGATTGAGTGCAAGCGGAAGATATTCCGAAAAAGCGCCGTGAAAGAGCAGCCCCGCCGTCGGCGCCATAAACGACAGATACAACAGAGCCGGCAGCATATAGATGACGTATTCGGCAAGATTTACGAGCTGCCTCGCTCCGAGCTGCGCATAACTGCGCTCCGGAACGAGCAATGAAAGATATCCCGTATCGCCGAAAAGGATCGGCTGCATATTGCCGCTTCCGCGCACCAACGCATACAGCGGGATGATACCCATACAGCAAAATCCGATACCGTACAGTATCATGCCGAAAAGCGAAAGATGATCCGACCTCGTTTGATATGCGATAAAATTGACGAGAACCGCGCCGAGCAGCACCATCGCAATGACGGCGCTCGTATACAAAATGCGCAGGCGGCTCGCTTTCCATTCCTGTTTCAACGTTGCTTGCATGATCATTACAGCTCCCTGACGGCGATATTCCAACTGCCGCTTTTTACAGTTCCTTGAACGTATCGATATAGAGTTCGTCGATGTCCATGCCGCGCCGGCTTTTCAGCGCGCTCGCATCTTCATACAGCACGATTTCGCCTTTACCGATAAAGCACACGTCGTTGAACATGTGTTCGATGTCGTGCACGAGATGCGTACTTACGATGATCGACGAAGAAGGATTATACGTGTTGACGATAGCCGATACGATCTTCTCCCGCGCGACGGGATCGACTCCTCCGAGCGGTTCGTCGAGCAAAAACAATTTCGCTTTGCGTGAAAAACACAAGGTCAGATTCAGTTTTTCGATCATGCCCTTCGACATCTGCGACACGGGAATATTTTTTTCGAGGCGGACGAAGTCGAGCATATCGGACGCTTTGCGCATATCGAAATCGTCGAAGTAATCGCGGTAATAATCGAAAGCGTCGAGCGCCGTCATCCACTTCGGCATAATATTACGATCGGGTAAAAAGGATACGTACTTTTTGCTTTCGACGCCGACGGGGTTTCCGCAAACGCACACTTTTCCGCCGTTCGCCTTTTGCAAACCGGCGACGACTTTCAAAAACGTCGTTTTGCCGCTGCCGTTCGGCCCCATGAGTCCCATGATCCGCCCCGATTCGAGTACGAGCGAAATGTTTTTTAGTGCGGGTTTCGCACCGTACCGTTTCGTTAAATTTTCAACAGTCAATATCGGTTCCATAGATATACGGACAGTATAGCGAATTTACGTGCGGTGTGCTATGACGCGCTTTGCAGATTCGAGGGAAAAAGCCCGGTATGCGATTGCTCGACCCGCTCACGATTTGCGCAGGAAACCGGCCGCAGTCGCGGAAGCGCACACGATATCCTTATCGAACTGCTTTTGAAAAAGCAGCAGTCGGTCGAAGCATAAAATTAGCTTATCCTAACTCCTTGCAATTATCTTCGAAAAAGCATATAGTTTTTGCGAAAGCATCATAAAAAGTGTCGTCTGAAATATCGCCGCCGATGGAGGGATCTATGAAACCCGATTATAAAAACTGGGTACCGAAAGAAGTGCTCGTCCTTTTTACCGCCTGCACATGCGTTTCGTTTATTTTGCTCGCTGTTTTCGGAATTGCCGGCGTCGGCGTTCCGGGAACGCTCAGGGCCGTACTTTCGGTACTGTTTGCGCTCTTTTTTATCGGCTTCGGTGCCGCTGCGGTATTGTTTTTGCGCTGGTACCGCGCATTCGATTACAACGGCAAGCGGCAGATGGCACGCGGTATTATCGAAGGGGTCGCGAAGTATGTGACGCTGCCCTCAGGCGGTACGGGACTCGATGTCGGCTGCGGCAGCGGCGCGCTTACGATCGCGTGCGCAAAGCGGAATCCGCAAGGTGCGATGTTCGGCGTCGATCCGTGGGGTGCGGAGTACCGCTCGTTCAGCAAAGCGCTGTGCGAAAACAACGCGCAGGCTGAAGGCGTTTCGAATGTGCGCTTTGAAAAGGGCAACGCGGTAAAACTCGATTTTCCGGACGAAAGCTTCGATGCGGTTACGAGCAATTACGTGTATCACAATATCACCGGCGTAAACAAACAGGCGCTGCTTTTGGAAACGCTTCGCGTGCTGAAAAAAGGCGGTGTCTTCGCGATTCACGATCTCATGTCCCGTTCCCGCTACGGCGATATGGATGCCTTTGTCGCGGACTTAAAAGCGAAAGGCTATGAAAAAGCCGAACTGATAGATACGACGCAGGGCATGTTTATGTCGCCGAAAGAAGCGAAGTCGTTGCAGCTTACGGGCTCGACGTTGCTCGTCGGCAAAAAATAATAGGGTGAACGGCGAGTTTTGAAAATCGCAGCCAAATAGAGGTATGTTTTCGGCGAGAATGACCGACGTACATGCGGAACCGTATTTTATAACGGAGGATGCAAATGGGCATTTTAAATAAACTGTTCGGCAATACGAAAAAGCCCGAAGGCTTTTGGGGTAAGCTTATGGTGGAGGGCATGAACCGCGGACACGCGCCGCTTGCCGATTGGGGGATGAGCTTTTTCGGCGACACTCGACCGAAATCGATTTTGGACTGCGGTTGCGGCGGCGGACGAAACGTTGCGGAATTGTTAAAACGATACCCGCAGGCGGAAGTTACGGGACTCGACTATTCGGAAGTGTCGGTTAAAAAATCGCAGGAAGTGAATGCCGATGCCGTACAAAACGGCAGGTGTCGCATCGTACAGGGCGACGTTTCCGCTTTGCCCTTTGTCGACGCTTCGTTCGATTTGGTGAGTGCGTTCGAGACGGTTTACTTTTGGCCGGGTCCCGATCGAAGTTTTTCCGAAGTGTTTCGTGTGCTGCGAACCGGCGGCGTTTTCATGGTCGTCAATGAAGCGGACGGCAAAAACAAAGCCGATGAAAAGTGGACGACTATCATAGACGGTATGAAAATTTACGGCAAAGAAGAATTGGAACGCTATCTTCGAGAGGCGGGATTTACGCGCATTGAAACGTATCGAAGCGAGGGAAAGCACTGGCTCACCGTCCGTGCGGTAAAATAAGCGTTTTCCGACACTCGAATGATTTCGGCAGCCGCTAAAAAATTATTAATTATTAATAAAAAGGCGCACGGGCGGCTTTGTTATAAGCCGATCCGTGCGCCTTTCGATTACGGGGCGAGCAGCCTACGCCCGCGTGGAGTACCGCGAAGCGTCCGCGCGTGAGCGCGGATGAGGGTTACCGAAGTACGGAAGGCGGGTTCTTCCGTTCCGTGTCGTCCGTACTTTCTTTTCGAAAACTATGCGTTGCGTTTTACATTGAATGCGCCGAATCCGGGGTATACCGCGCCGGCTCCGAGATCTTCTTCGATGCGGAGGAGGCGGTTGTATTTTGCGACGCGTTCGCTGCGGCTCGGTGCGCCGGTTTTGATTTGGCCTGCGTTGAGCGCGACTGCGAGGTCTGCGATCGTCGTGTCTTCGGTTTCGCCGGAGCGATGCGATATGATTGCCGTAAAGCCCGCTTTGTGCGCCATCTTTACCGCGTCCATCGTTTCGGAGATGGAGCCGATTTGGTTCAGCTTGATGAGGATGGAGTTGCCGCATCCGTTTTGAATGCCTTTGATGAGGCGTTCGGTGTTCGTGACAAACAGGTCATCGCCGACGAGCTGCACGTTTTTGCCGAGTTCTTTTGTCAAATGCTGCCAGCCTTCCCAATCTTCTTCGTCGAGGCCGTCTTCAATGGAAATGATCGGATATTTTTCGACGAGCGATTTCCAGTGCGCGACGAGTTCGCTCGACGTGAACGTTTTGCCGCTCTTGGGCTGTTTGTATTCGCCTTTTTTGCCGCCCTTCCATTCGGAAGAAGCCGCGTCCATGGCGAGCAGGAAATCTTTTCCCGGAGCGTAGCCGGCTTTTTTGATCGCTTCGAGGATCGTTTCGATCGTTTCGTCGTCGCTTGCGAGATCGGGCGCAAATCCGCCTTCGTCGCCGACGGCCGTCGCGAGTTTTTTCGATTTTAAAATGGACTGGAGCGCGTGGAACACTTCGGTGCACCAGCGGAGTCCTTCTTTAAAAGACGGAGCGCCTGCCGGCATGATCATGAATTCCTGCGTATCGACGCTGTTCGTAGCGTGTGCGCCGCCGTTTAAGATGTTCATCATCGGGACGGGCAGATTCGTCGCATTGACGCCGCCGAAAAAGCGGTAGAGCGGGATGCCGAGAGAAGAGGCCGCTGCGCGCGCGCTTGCGATGGAAACCGCAAGGATCGCGTTCGCACCGAATTTCGATTTGTCTTTCGTGCCGTCGGCAGCGATCATTGCGCGGTCGATCGCGTAGATATCGGACGCGTCTTTTCCGACGAGCGTTTCGTTGATCGCGCGGTTTACGTTTTCCGCGGCTTTTAAAACGCCTTTTCCGCCGAAGCGCTTTGCGTCTCCGTCGCGCAGTTCGAGGGCTTCATAAGTACCCGTCGATGCGCCGCTCGGTACGGCTCCCGTTCCGACCGTTCCGTCGGCAAGCGTCACTTCCGCTTCGACCGTCGGATTTCCGCGCGAGTCGATAATTTCTCTTCCCGTTATCTTTGTTATAAGGCAAGATTTCATACGAACACTCCTTAAAAATGAATTGCGATCGATAAATTCGGTATGCAGAGTTGCAAGATAGGTTGAACACCGCTTTATTCACTATATATAAAAACGGCGGCGCGTGTCAATGTGGAGATCACGGAAATCAATTTTTAATGGGTAATGTGCTTTATCAATTTGTAATTGGTAATGGGTAATGGGTAATGGGTAATGGGTAATGGGTAATGGGTAATGAGGCGGTATCGATTTTTCCATTTCAATGAGGACGCGAAGCGATACCGTGCCGTACATCGAGCGAAGTCCCCGCGCCACTTGCAACGAGCGCGGAGCGCGAAGTTCCCCGCACAACTTGCAACGAGCACGAAGTGCGAAGTTCCCCGCGCAGGAAACGATGTTTTCGTTTATTTTTGCAAAAAACCGCGTAATTTATCACTTTGCAGGCGATATATAGTTCAGCGGCTTCCTTGCCGCGCTATCTCAATAACCGAAGGTGCAGCTATGGAATATACCCATAAACCTGTCGAAGAACTCTCCTTTACCGATGACTTTATGTTCGGCACTGTTATGAAGAATAAAATGATTTGTAAAGGCGTCATCGAACGGCTCCTGCATATCAAAGTCGGTAAAATCGAATACCCCTCCCTGCAAAAAACGATAGCGCCTTTTTATGAAAGCAAAGGTATACGCCTCGACGTCTATGTCTCAGAGCCTAAGCGCATCTTCGATATAGAAATACAAACGTCGATCCCGCCTTCTCTTCCCAAACGCACGCGCTATTACCAAAGCCTTATGGATGTCGATAACCTCTTACGCGGACAGAGTTATGCCGAATTAAAAGAAAGCTACGTCATCTTTATCTGTACGCAGGATCCCTTCGGAGCGGGCTTACCCGTTTATACATTCCGCAACGTATGCAGTGAAGACGGTACTCTTTTTCTTGATGACAAAAGCGCTAAGGTGTTTTATAATGTGGGTGCCTACGGTAAAGAAGATGAACCTGAATTGAGCGCCTTGTTGCAGTATCTTTGCGAGAGGCGGGCGACGAGCGGTTTTACACAGCACATCGATGAGCTTGTCGAAAAAGCGAAACGGAACGAAAAGTTCAGGAGCTGGTATATGTCGTTGAATATACGGGAAGATGACTTACGTCGCGAAGGTTTACAGCTGGGTGAAAAGATCGGCTTTGAGCGGGGCGTTGCTGCGGGGGTACGCAAAGGCAGGAGAGACGGACTCTTACAAGGTCGACGCGACGGTGTCGCCGCGGGATCATATCAAGCAAAGCGGGAAACGGCAAAGCTGATGGCTGAACGCAAGTACCCGCTCTCTGAGATCCACCTTATGACCGGTCTTTCGGAAGCGGAGATCGAAAAACTGTAAGAGCTCATAAATCCGAGCAATGCGCGACTTGCAACGAGCGCGGAGCGCGAAGTTCCCCGCGCAACTTGCAACGAGCACGAAGTGCGAAGTTCCCCGCGCAGGATTTATGAGCGTCTCCTATAAAAGAAAAACGGCTTGGCCGTTTTTCTCCTCACGACTTCATAAAGCGATTGCGTTGCGATTATGCACGCGACTTGAAATGATTGCGTGCGCGCGCGAACCCGTTCGTATTATGTCAGCTTGTTGCGGTACGCGCGCACCCCTGCATCGAAATACCGCAGGATTATTTTTCCCAGAGTCTTAAATTGTCGCGGCGGATTTTGAGCTTACCGGCCGCATCGCTTTTATAATAATCGGCGTTCAATCCTCCCTCCCAATTTCCGTAGAGGGGATTCGGCAAAACGATGTATTTTACGCCGAAATCGGATTTGTATTTGTCGACGGCCGCACGGCGCGCATCGTTGAGCTTATGATATGTTTCTCCCGTAAAGGCGAAATCGTCCAGATTGTCGCCGATAAAGACGACGATTTCGTAGCCGGCTTTTTCCACCTGTTCAAAGCGTCCCGTTTTTTTCGACTCTTTGTCTTTTAAGAGCATCGATGTCTCATCGACTCCGGTAAAGCCGAGCGCTTTTAAATTATTGACCGTCGGCTGATATTCCGCACCGGCCGTGCGGTTCGAAACGTAAAACATTTTGCCGCCGTGCGAATTGACGTAATTTGCAAATTCCACGGCTCCGGGAATGGCGCGCGCCTGTTCGGCTTTGCACCACGTCGTCCAAGACGCGGGATCGAATCCCTTGTGTTCGAGCAGACGGCTCGCGCCTTCGGCGGAATTATCGATCATCGTTTCGTCGAGATCGACGACGACCGCTTTTTTCATGCCGTTTGCCGGAGCGGCCGCATCGAACGCCGCTTTTGCCGCATTGAACGCTTGATATACGAGCGCGCGGTATTCGCCCGATTGCTGCATCCAGTTGAACGCCTGCATCCCCTGTTCCGCGAGCAATACTTCGTCCGCTTCATTTTTCGCCGCAGTTGCCTGCTTCGGTTTTTCCGCCGCCCCTAAAGCGGTCGTACACAATGCGAAAAAGATCGCGCCGATAAAAATTTCCGAAATCGATTTTGTTATGCGTTTCATCATAACCTCCTAATGTAGTAATAAAAGTATACGGCTTCGATGTCGAAAAACGGCGCCGATGCCGTAACGAGTTTTTAATTTTACAGCACCGAACGCAGTTTTGCAAGAAATCGAGAATGTTTTGAAAAAAACGCGCAAACGTTTTCCGCGGTATGTCACTCGGGCAGTTTTCCGCCTACAAGCGTAATGCGTCCGTCGGTCGCGGGCGTAACCGAACCTTGCTGCCTCTGCGCATATTCCATGACGACCGTACTGATGAGCATCGACGTGTTGTAGGTGTCGATCGAAGACTTGAGCACCGTGTAGCCGTCGCCGCCCTTTGCCATATAATCGTTCGTCGCAAAGCGATAGGTTCGGTTTTTGTCGATCGGTTTTCCGCCGATTGTCACATCGCCGATCTTTCCGTTGCCGTCCGCGTCATAGATGATCGTGTAGCGGATATCTTTTGAAACCTGCGTAAAGGCACCGGCTCCCTGTTTGATGCTTCCGATAAAATCGAAGAGCTTAACGACGTCTTCGCCTTTCAGCGTGAGCACGTACACATAGTTTTCAAAGGGCAAAACCGTGAGGATGTTTTCCCGCGTAACGTTGCCCGCAGGAAGCGGAGCGCGGATGCCGCCGCCGTTCGTGATCGCACCGTCGACGGTTACGCCGGTCGTTTTCAGATAGTCGACCATCGCATCCGTCACGAGGTCGCCGAGTGCCATTTCTTGGTAGCGCGTGAGGCGTTTTCCGAATTCGAAAGCGGCCGTCGTCTTCATAACGACTTCTTTCAGCGACGCGTTCGCTTTATCGACATAGGGTTTCAAAAGCGCTTCGACTTCGGGATCGGGCGGGAAGGCTTTGAGCGTGATCGGAACGGCTTTCCACGTAAAATCCGTCACTTTGCCGTTGACGATTTTCATAACGCCGTCACCGACGTATCTACCGTATTCGTTTGCGGTAACGATCGGCACGCCGTTGACGATTTTCGGCTTTTCAAAATACGAATGCGAGTGACCGTCGACAATCAAATCGATGCCCGAAACCCGTTCGGCGAGCTTTACCGACGTATTCTGCGTTTCCGTTTCCTGGACATCGCCTAAGTGCCCGTCGATGATGACGATATCGGCTTTTTCTTTTTCACGTACGCGTTTTACCATCTGCTTTGCCGCTTCGATTTCATCGATAAAGGTGAGGCTCTTGTCGGGGCTTGCGATGACGAGCGTGCGCAGCGTCGTCAATCCGATGACCGCGACGCGGAAGCCGTCGTACTCTTTAATGATGTACGGTTTGACGAGGTAGCGGTTTCCGCGCTTGATGTTCGCGGACAGCCACGGGAATTCGGCAATTTTTATCTGCCGTTCGAGCTTTGCGAGCGTTCCGTCGAATTCGTGGTTTCCGAGCACTACCGCATCGAATCCCATTTTATTGAAACTCATGATGTCCGGTTCCGCGTTGAACATATTCGACAGCGCAGACCCCGTGTTTACGTCTCCCGCATGGAGCACGAGCACGTTTTTGTTTTGTGCGCGTACCTGCTTGATAAACGTCGCCATGGATACGAGCCCGCCGACACCGTCCTTTGTCGCCAAAACGGCGCCGTGCGTGTCATTCACGTGAAGGATGACGAGCTCATGCGCTTTGCCGTCGCTGCGTCGGGGAGCAGGCGTACTTGCACAACTGCTTGCAAAGAGAGCGATCGCCGCGGCTGCCGCAGCGATAATCATTCCGAATCGTTTTTTCATATTGCCTCCATAAAAACTTTTGCAGGAAATATCAATTTCCGAAAAAGTTTTTAGCCGTGCGCGCACGCGCACACGTTCAATAGTCGAGTTTGCAAAACAAAGCGTATCGTATTCATGCAATTTTTATCGAAATGCCACGTATACACGTCTTCTGCAAACATTCGCGCAAACTCGAGATAAAAAGCGACGGCGATATTTCAGACGGCGTTTTTTATCGTACCTCCATAAGTTTACGAATAATTATGCGCCGTACCGTTCCGCACACCCCTGCATTATGCTGCAACACACTCCCGCACTTACCCTGCGGCACGGACAGCGGTGGTTTCAGCTTTACGATGACTAAACGCTTTCCACTTCTTCTTCGGTAAGGCCGGTTACTTGCATTATTTTTTTCCGAAAAAGCGGTATGGCTCTATCATAAAATCACGCAGTGGAACATATTTCGCTTTTGGGAATGACTGTATTATATCCGATACGATATTCGTATCGGTGAATTCTTTGCCGAACTTCATCATCGCATAATTCCATTCTCTGATATTGTGAATGTCTTCTACGGTAAAATTACCGCTTACGGTCGGCTTATTCATCGGAACCTCCTATAAGCATTGACGGGCAGTATATTTTGATTTCAGGCAGATTTCTTATATTCGTTATCCGCTTTATACCGTCAATTGTTTTATCATTGACAATGTGTTTAAAGTTCCATGATACGATTATATCACATTGCGCCATTATCGCCGTTGCTATATGCCGACAATCGTCAAAACTTTTTTCTTTCAAAATGCCCGCATCGATAAAATCTTTTGACAGCTCATCAACGTCATTTTCTATTTGTACGACTGATGTATCTAGATATATCCGCCGTTTCACATTTTATTATACCACACACTCCGCATTTTGCGCCATACTCATATCACACCCCTGCATTATGCTGCAGCACACTCCCGCACTTACCCTGCGCCACGGACGGCGCTGGTTTCAGCTTTACGATGACTAAAGGCTTTCCACTTCTTCTTCGGTAAGGCCGGTTGCTTGCATTATTTTTTTTACGGAATCACCGAGTTGTTTTAATATCTTTGCCGTTTCAAGTTTCGTTTGGTACACCCCGTCGGAAAAACCTTGTTGTATACCAATCCTTAGACTTTCTTCTCTCTGTACCGCAATATCCGTATCATAGTCATATTCCGCTACTAACATATTGATTACCTCCCGCGATTTTCGCTGTAAGTATTCTTTTAAAATTCCTTTTTCTATGCATATCTTTACCGCATTGGTAAAGCCGTTTTCGCTGTCGAGTTGTGTTTGCTTTCTCACTTCCTCTACAAACAAGCTGTATTCTTCAAGCGGTTTACAGGCTGTTAGGATTTTATTTGCCTTGTCCGTATTGATATTAAGCACTTTTACTTCAAGTTCCAGCGGTAACTGTTCGGGTTTTGTCATAAAGGCATCGGAAAGTTTCAGGACCGCAGTTTCAGGATAATCTTCCTTGCCGTTGTAAAAGACATAGAATTCAGGAGTAGGTATTCTTGACAGCTTTCTTAAATATCTATCTGTCGGTGCTTGCAGTTTTTCATACAGCCTTGCTATGTGCTTCATAAGCGGCAGGGATGCCGGCCTTTGCGTATAATCGCGATGTTTGGGGCTTGCCCCAAACTCGAGGTCAAGGAATGTACAGGGAAGGACATTCCTTGACACAGCATATTTTCATTTATTGTAGATCGGTGTTCAGCCAATACGATGATTTTATTGTCTACAAGGCAGGAAACATCATTGATTATGTTCATGTACATGACGTTATCAAGCCTTATATTTTCTACGGGACAAGAAAGCTGCAGGTTCGTTCCGTGCAGGGCATTATACAACGACAAAAAGTTTTCCTTCGCCTTTTCATCTTCTGCAAAAAGGTCGACAAATACCGAATCCTTGTATTTTCTGTTTGCCGTACTCATATCATACCCCTGCATTATACCACACACCTCTGCCCTATGGGGATAGCTCGTCCACTCCTATGGTGGTGAACCATCCGTTTAATTAAGGTATTGCAGAAAACTTAGCCGGCGTTGTTCCCATAGCGGTCGCATTAGCCATATAGGTTCCAAGCTGGGCCGAAGGCACCTGTATTCCCCCGTTCGGCAAGGCGTCGCAGCCGCTAAAAGCGCCGTTAAAATTGCCGCCGATATAAGGGCAATTCATTTTTACGCTTTGTAATTTTTTACAGTTTTGGAAACAACTTGTCATATCATAAACCCCTGCAGGAATATTGATAGCTCTAGTTAAACTGCTACAGAAACGAAAACAGTCATTCATCCTCGTAACGCTTGCAGGAATAGCGGGAACTGTAGTTAAATTTTTACAGTCGTAAAAACAAGCTCGCATATTCGTAACGCCGGAAGGAAGGTTTTCCAAAGAAACAAGGTTTTTACAGTGAGCAAAACAAGAGTCCATATTGGTAACGCCTGAAAGACCTGAGGGCAGTTTAAGCGCAACTTTTTTAGAGGGGTCTTTTTTTAGCCGTTCTCCGAGTTCTCCGGGATTCGGGGGGGAACCGTATGAACCCACAAAGGCCGCTGCGGATATACCGGTTACTTCGATATAATTTACTTCGGTTGACGAAGCATTATTGGCAAGGTAGGTTCCCAACTGACCATACGGTACTTCCGTATATCTGCCCTGTTTGAGATAGCCGTTTCCGCCGACCGTCCACTCCTGTGCGGGACTTTGCGGCGTTACGGCAAACTTATATGTCTCGTTTGCAAGGGTTACGCCCGTGCCGAGTTTATCAAGCACCTGCGTTGTAGTACCATAGGTTTCAGGTGTAATGCGTGCGGCGGGATTCTGCGACAGCGGGCCGGTAATAGTGATAACTCTGCTGTTGGGTAAATAGATGTCATTATCGTTTGCAACGCGCGCGTTTCCCGACATTTCAAGTGTTGTACTTGAGTTTTCCGAAAAAATACCGGCACCTGATGAAGCTGTATTTTCCGTTATTGTTCCTCCGGTAAATTTAAATGTACCTTTAAAATATACGCCCCCGCCAAATCCTTTTGCCTTGTTGTTTTTGATTGTTGCATTTTCCGATACGGTAATGATGCTGTTGATTCCTCCATATATACCGCCGCCTGAAGCCGTCCCTTGACAGGTCGATTCGTTATGGGAAATTTCGGCACTTCCTTTTATGGTTATGTTGATAGGTGAAGGTGCGTAATCTACGCAAATGCCGCCGCCGCGTCCCTTATTACTGCTGGACAAAGTAACATCCGCTTTACACTGCGTTATTTTACCGCCGTTCATTGTAAACGAAATTCCGCTGCCTTTGATGCACACACCACCGCCGCCGTAGCCGTCAATCGTTTTATTATATTGGATGGAACCGCCGTTCATTGTAACCGAAGTTCCGTTGCCTTCGATGTACACACCGCCGCCGCTTTTTGCTTTGTTGCCCTTTGTTTTACCGGAGTCGGTACCGTCGTAGAATTGCTCGCCGCCGATTGTTGTGTTTGTAAGCGTCAGAGAACCGTCTGTTACATAAATTCCTCCGCCGTAAACAGATGCCTCATTATTGGTAAGGGTGCAGCCTGTCATTTCGACGGTTGCGCCGGATGCAAAAATGCCGCCGCCGTTGCCTACGCTGCTGTTCGTCGCTTTGCAGTTCTTAATGGTCGTGCGCGTAAGCTTTACGGTGGTGCCCGTGCCGCATCCGATAGCTCCGCCTTTGTCAGCGGTGCAGTCTTCGATAACACAGTCCGTAAGTTCCGCTGTAGTGCCGCCGACGGTAACATTAATGGCACCGCCGAATGTTCCGGATATACCTTTGCCGCCTTTGAGCGTCAGGTTTTTAAGGGTAAGCGTTTTGCCGCCCGATACGCGGAAGATGGGGTGGGCATTCGAGCTGAGATTATCACGGTTTGCGTTAAGAATGTCCGAGGCCGCTCCGGTTTTACCCTGTATCGTCAGGTTCTTGTTGATGTCTATTACGCCGTTGTTGGCATTGGAGCCTGAGCCGGCTGTCGCATTTATTTCGCCGTCTATGGTAATGGTACTGCCTTCGGGGAGGTTTTGCACGGCATCTTTGAGCTTTTTCCATGCACCGGAACCGCCGTTTATAGTTGTGGGTATTGCCTTCAGTGTTCCGTCATTCTTTATTGTCCATAAGAAGCCATCGTCCCGCTGTGTTACGCTGAACTTGGTGTATTCCGTGGTGACCATGCCGCCCGTAAGTACCGTACTTCCGTCTATATAGCTAGGCGTAATGCGGGCAACAATAGGCTCAGGACTCTGCAAAGCGTCGTCCAGCTTGATTTTGGCGCCGTTTGCAAGATACACATCGTTTTTGCCCTTCGTGTTTATATCGGCTCCCGTTGACGGGGTAATGACGGTTTTGCCTGTCAGTTTAAGTATTCCTCCGGCTTCGACATAAACCGCCCCGCCTGTACTTGCATTTCCTCCTTCAAGTTTTATGTCTTCCAGATTAAGCACCGTGCCGCTTCCGCTTATTTTGAAGATGCGTCCATTTTCGTTTGCATTTATTGTATTCGTACCGCCTGAGCTGGGTATCAGTTTAAGATTTTTGCCGTCCGATACAGCTATTTCGGTATCACCGGAAGGAGCTGTAAGGTTGCCGCCAATATTAATCTGAATTTCATTTCCGGCCGGAGCGTTTTTTACAACGTTTTTAAGCTGTGTATAGTTGCTCACGGCATTTACAACCTTAATATGCACGGTAGCGTGGGGGCCTGGCCATCCGCCGTTTTCAGCCCATACTTCAAGTTCGTATGGTCCTGTGCCGGTTAATTGTATTCTTGCCGGTGTTGCTGTGGGCTGCACTACAGTGCCTCCGTCCAGCTTATACTTTACAGCTGCACCGCTGCCTGCACGCGGAGCGATTTCAAACTCGGCCTTGTTGTTTGAGTTGTAAATAACCAGTGCATTTGTGGAGTTATTATAGTTTCCCGCATCGGGAATGATGTCTTCGGTAACATAGCCGTCAGCGGCTGTGGAAATGTTTTTCTCGTAAGGAGTACCATTAAAATTTTGTACTAGTTTAAGAACAGGAACTTCCTGCCGTACCAGTCTAACAAAAAAGTCTTTTGAATTGCTGTCATCATAGCCGCTTAACTGCGCTTTCAAGGTAATTTTGTAGAGTACTGGGGTTTCGCCTGTGCCGAGTGCCGGCAAGTTTATCGCAGCGGTTGTTGTGCCGCTTACGGTATCCGTCTCCGTCCAAGAACCGTAGCTGTTTTGCTTTTCGACTTTGCCCGTTATGGCGGCACCGGCGGGTGCGGCCTTTGCCGTCAAGGTTTTGCCGCTCATCCCTTCAAATACTTTCGGATTAATATACGTTGTTCCTGTTATTCCGATTAAGCCGTCAAATAATTCCACATCGGACAGCTTATTTTTTTGGGTGCTTGCCCGTATCACTTCGGAACTTAAGCCTTGCGTGTCTTTTATGCTGACATCGTACACTTTTTCAGGGCCGCCTATTTTTACATCGGTTTTTAAGCGGAGAAGCCAGTAGTTGTCAGTAGGAAGAGGATGAGCAGCGTCGAGCTGACTTACTGCCGTTGCCGCCAAAAGGTCTCCGCCTGTTGTAAAATCCGTCTTGCCTGTATTAAAGCTAAGCGGAATCTCAGACAGAACGCCGCCTGCCGTAACGTTCATAGTGTTGATGTCTTTATGTACACTCTGACCGCCTATCGTTGTGCCCATATCTTTTGCGCGGAATAACAGCACATAGTAGTCGTCAGTACCGACCGTGGTTTTTCCGATCCCCGCGTACTCCAAAACGGGGGCGGTGTTCGCGTACAAATCAAACTTATAAATTTGATTGAACTTTCTGCCGTCGGTACTGTAAAGCTTGATCGCAGCTCCTATGTTGCCGCTGCCGTACTCGTACCGTTCCAAAAAAGCCGTTGTATATGTAAGGGTCAAAGTATCGCGATTGCTTTGCACAAGCGTATAATCGGCGGTAAATGCGGGCGGATTCGTTCCCGAACTGTCGTCGTGTATACCGCTTCCGAAAGTTACGATATCCGAAGGAGAACCGGGCGTATCCGGCATTATAAACGAAAAGTTTTTGGGATTGCGCACGGTAAAGGTAAGCACCGCAGGACTTGCAGAGGGCACGCACTGAACGCCCGCCGCGCTCACGGATACCGAAGATGCGGATCTGAAACCGGTAATGGCGGGTTCCGCAGCCCAATACGAAAAATCTTCTTCTATGTCCGCAAAAAGCTCTTTGCATGCGGTTATAGTCAACAATGCCGCTGCCGAAGCGATGGCGATAAGTACCGTATTGATTTTACGCATTAGGTTACCTCTAAAAACTGCAGTTTTCAGAGGTAACTTTGAAAATGCACATTTCCTTGTTCTATACATATCTCTATCTCTATCTTAAGTTCCGGCGGCGGAAAGTATGGATGTGCAATAAAGGCATCCGCCGGTTTCGGAATTGCAGTTGCAGGGAGATCATCCGGTTCGTTGTAAAAACGTCATAACTGCTCCCTCGCTTACTATATTATAACATAAATCGGTCGATCTTGTTAAGGGAATATTTTTTATGAAAAGTCCGCATACCGGCCGCGTGAGGCGATAAATTTTTCAAATCGCATATCGGCATAATGTGACGGAATGCATACGTATTCGATGCGCGTTCCGTCTGCGTTCTCGTTTGCCGATTCGACGTATTCCCGTTTCGCCCGCACGATGCGCCGGTTTACCGTCCGCTCGTCGGCAATTTCGACAATGTAAAACTGCCTCTGCTTTGTTTCGATCAGGAAATCCGGATGATACAGGCAGCGCGCGCGGGTATCGAAGTCGCGGTAAGGGACGAAAAAATCCGCCGCATCGGAAGACCGCGTTTTATCCGCAGTACCCGGCGCTTTAACGGATGCGTCATCGTTCGGCGCTTCGAACAAGGGGCTTGCCCGCATACCCGTGTACCAGATGTGTTCGATTGAAGCATCGTAAAAAAGATTTGTGTCGAAAAATAATTTTTTTACATTCGAAGAAAAAAAATATTCCGAAAGATGAAAGCTTTTTTTATTGCCGCCGAGCTGATTGTACGGTTCGTAGAGCGCATCCGATTCGCAAGCGCAGAGGTCGCTCACGGGAAAACGGATCGCCTGCCCTTGAAGAGGCGCGCCTCTTGCAGGCGGCAGCGCTTCGGGAAACAGAGGAGCAATATGTGCGCGGACAAAGACGGTGCGCTTCGCCGATCCGTCGATCCTATTCATATACCGTTCCTGCGGTTTTAAAACTTTATGAAGTTATTATAACGCAGTAGAGTAAACAAATCTATACGGCGGAGACTTTTGTGATACACCTGTATCATGCACCTGTTTTGGAAAAACGTGTATCGGATCATCGCTTATCGGGAAATTAATTTAAAAACGCTTGCGACGCTTGCGGATGTCCCGTATTCGACGATCACGAACGGAAAAAATAAAGGAGAGGGGCAGCCGTCGGTCGGGACGGCATATAAAATCGCTTCGGCGCTCAATGTATCTATGGAATCGCTTATGCGCGATACGATAAAAATAAAAAATGAACGCGATGTCCTGTCGGTGGAAAATTCGCTGCCGAAAGAAAAAACGAAACTGTACCGCAGATACGAACGCATCATCGATGCGCTTGAAACACTTCCTGTCGGAACGCGCGAATCGATCGCCGATATGATTTTGACTGTTGCTGCAGGGGGACAGGCAGCGGGAAGCGAAATAAAAAAATCGGCGGACAAACGGATATACCGCGTCCGCCACTGACGCCTCTGTCCTTCGAACGGCCGCCGTTTCCCTGCTTGTAAAATAACACAATAGCGATCGCCGTGCCGCAGTTATGCAAACCGATGCGGCAGAGAGCGCCGTTTCCGGCACTCTGTATGTCCGGCTGCGTCTTTTTACGCCCCTCCGGATCACTCGCCTTTCGTGCCTGACCGCATGTGCGTGTTTGAGTGCGTGCGACACACACTTCCGATAACACACTTCCGGCGCGTTGACATATCCTCTCCGGTCGGCTAGGATTGCGACGATGAGGTTTTGCGATGCTGAATCACAACGATCCGAAAGACATCGAAGCGTTTAATAAAGGTATAGACCGCACCGCGCTTGTCAATTCGTGCAAGCATTTTGTGCTCGACATGGACGGCACTTTTTATCTCGGCAATACGATTTTGCCGGGCAGTCTCGATTTTTTAAAGACGCTCGAAAAAACCGGACGCGATTATTTATTTTTTACAAACAATTCGTCGAAAAGCCCTGACGTATACATTGAAAAGCTCGCGGGCATGAACTGTTTTATTTCGCGGAAGCAGATCATGACGAGCGGAGACGTAACGATCGAATATCTGAACGCCGCGTATCCGGGAAAAAGAGTCTACCTCGTCGGAACGGAAGCGCTTATCAAAAGTTTTCGCGAAGGAGGGATCGGCCTCGTCGAAGACGATCCGGATATCGTCGTCATCGGTTTCGACACGACGCTCACGTATGAAAAGATCGTAAAAGCGAGCGATTACGTGCGCGCCGGCGCCGTCTATCTTGCGACGCACCCCGACATCAACTGCCCCGTTGAAAACGGCTATATCACAGACGTCGGCGCGTTCTGTGCGATGATTTCGTTGTCGGCGGGGGTCGGCGAAGTAAAATCGCTCGGAAAACCGAATCCCGAAACCGTCGACATGGCGATGCTCCGCGCAGGCTGGAAAAATCGCAGCGAAATCGCCTTCGTCGGCGATCGCCTCTACACCGACATTGCAGTCGGCGTCAATAACGGCGCTCACGGATTGCTCGTGCTCACCGGAGAAGCAAGTATGCGTGACGTACAAAAATTCGACACGAAACCCGATGCGATTTTCCGCGACTTGAGCGAAATCGGTTCGTTCCTGAAATAACACAGCAATATCGTCGTTTTTTTTCCGGCGCGTCTTCAATGCGCTTTCGTCCGAGGTTTTCCCGTAGTCTTTCTGTCGATGAGTTTGTTTTTAAATTCGAGACGGGTTAAGGCGACGTGCTCTGCATCGCCGTTTTCAAGTTTTGCCTGCAAAAGCGAAAACGCGCTCTGTCCGCGCTGATTGATAAAGTGGTCGATCGTCGTAAGCGACACTCCGCTGAACTTGGACGGGTAGATGTTGTCGAAACCGCATACGCTGTAGTCATCGGGAATGCGGAATCCCTCTTCGATGATTTCGTCGATGACGCCGTAGGCGACCATGTCGTTGATGGCGACGATCGCGGTAACGTCGGGATACATCCGTATGCATTTTTTCGCGAGCGTACGCCCCGTGCGGTGTTCGATTTCAACGGTCGAAAGCTCCGACATCGGATCGACGTCGCTTGTGATAAGCGATACGGTACCGAGTTTTTTAAAACTTTCACACAATCCCCTGTAGCGCAATACGCGCGAAGAATGATATTTGTTGAGCGTCGTTGAAACATAGCAGACGCGCTTGTGTCCGAGCGAAATCAAATGCGTTCCCATTTGATAACCTGCGTCGAAATTGTTTATTTCCGCCATATCGATCCGCATCGCATCCTGTTTGTCTCCGACCGCGACGACCGGCAGACTGTCGGCCATTTTTTCAACGAGTCCGGGCTGCTGCGGTACCATTGAAAAAATCAATCCGCGCACGGCGGGGTTTTGCGCAAAGTTGAGGATTTTCTTTTCGCGTTCGATGTTCCAATACGTGTTGTAGATGATGGTCATATAGCCGTTCTTTTCGGCGGCGAGTTCCATGCCCTGCAGCAGCGTCGCGTAGTACGGATTGATTATGGACGGACAGACAATGACGATGATACCCGTTTTGTCGGTACCGTGTTTCGGTTTATAGTTGAATTTTCGAGCGGCGGCGTAGACGGCTTCGATCGTGTCGTCGGAAAAGCGAGAGAGATTTTTTCCTGCGAGTATCATTGAAACCGTTGCCGCAGAAACGTGAACGGAGTCGGCGATATCCTGTAATGTCGGTTTCGCTTTCATTTATTAAACAAAATTTAGCACGGGTTTTAAAAAAACGCAAGAAAAATTTGACAAGTGTGCATTTTGGTCTTATGATTAGGGGAAATTACGGATGAATATCCGTCAATCATTGTTTAATTTTGTTGAATTATCAACGCAGGAGGCCTTATGAAAAAACCGTTGATCTTTTTTGCCGTATGTGCGATGCTGCTTTCCGCAACGGGACTGGGAGCGCAGAAAAAAGCGGCCGGTAAAAATTACAAACTCGTTTTGAGGATGAGCCACGTATTCGCACCGAACGAACAGCTGACAAAATCGCTTACGATCGTTTGCGACAACGTTGCAAAGCGCACGAACGGCGCGATCGAAATTCAGCAGTATCCGCAGGGACAGCTTGCCACATACAAAGACGGCGTCGAACAGGTCGTGCAGGGTGCGAAATTCATTTCGGTGGAAGACCCGTCTTATCTCGGCGATTACGTTCCCGATTTCAACGCGCTCGTCGGCCCCATGCTCTACAGCAATTTCGATCAGTATGAATACCTTATCCGCACCGATTTGGTAAAACGTATGATCAAAGAAGTCGAAGACAAGCACAGGATCAAAGTGCTCGCCCTCGATTATATTTTCGGCTTCAGAAGTTTGATGACGAATAAAGTTATTAAAACTCCGGCGGATTTGAAAGGCATGAAGATCCGCGTACCGGGCAGCCAGCTCTTTATCAATACGCTCAACGCCATGGGCGCAAGCGCAACGCCGCTGCCGTTTTCCGAAACGATCTCCGCCGTACAGCAGGGTGTCGTCGACGGTCTTGAAGGAACGATGGACGCCTACGGTGCGAACGGCAGCTCCGAAGTCGCAAAAAAGATGGCGCTCACGAATCACTTTCTCGGGACTTGCGGCGTATACATCAACGCCGATTTATTCAATTCGATCCCGAAAGAATATCGGGATATCATCCAGGAAGAGTTTACGAAGGGCGCGGCTCAGATGATTTCCGAAGTTTCGAAAAACTACAACACGGCAAAAGCGAAGCTCGAATCGCAGGGCATTACGTTCAACGAAGTCGATCACGATGCGTTCGCAAAAGCGGTCGCTCCCGTCTACGCCAACATGAAAGGTACGACGCCCGGCATCGTCGATAAATTCCGCGCGGAACTCGCAAAAATGCCGAAAAAATAATCGCATACAATAATCGTGTACCGGCCGTATAAGCGCGTGCCGGTATGCTCATCTTCCGAAACGCGGGCGTGGAGTGAAGTTCCCTCCTGCGTTTCGCTTTTTGCGGATATCAGGATGGAAAAAGTAAAAAAATTTTTTAATTATTTTGAAGAGATCTGTGCCGGCACGTTTCTCATCGCGACGACGGTGCTTGTCATCGTCAACGTGTTTACGCGCTATTTTTTGAAGACGGCTATCTATTGGTCGGAAGAAGTTGCGACGGGCTGTTTTGTGTGGAGCGTTTTTCTCGGCGCGGCGGCGGCGTACAAACGGAAAGTACACGTAAGCGTCGATATGATCGTCAACCTTGCAAAAGGAAAAGCGCGCGTTTGTATCGCCCTCGTCATGGATCTGCTGCTCGTCCTCGTAAACGGCTATATCGCGTATATGGCGATGCGCTACGTAAAAGTATCGCGCGTAAAACCGACGCCCGTTCTCGGCATTTCGTCGGTATGTATCAGCGCGTCGATCCTTATCGCGTTTATGCTCATGACGATATATTCGGTCAAATTTTTTGTTCGGGATTTTGTTAAAATAACAAAATCGGGAGGTACGCGATGATCGGATACCTTCCCGTTATTCTCGTTCTCGTTCTGTATTTTTCGAGCATGCCGATCGCGTTCGCATTGTTCGGCGCGACGATGTTTTATTTCGGCTTTATCGATACCGGCACGTCGGCCGCTCTGCTTTTGCAGCGTTTCGTGAGTGCGACGCAGTCCTTTCCGCTGCTTGCGATTCCGTTTTTCGTTATGGCCGGTTCCATCATGAATTACAGCGGCATCAGCAAAAAACTCATGCAGTTTGCGGACGTGCTCACCGGTCATTTGCCGGGCGGGCTCGCGCAGTCGAACGTTCTGCTCAGTATGCTTATGGGCGGCGTTTCAGGTTCGGCGAATGCGGATGCCGCAATGGAAAGCAAAATGCTCGTCCCCGAAATGGAAAAGCGCGGATTCGGTAAAGCGTTTTCCGCAGCGATCACGGCGGCGTCTTCGGCCGTTACGCCGGTCATTCCTCCGGGCATCAATTTGATCGTCTACGCGCTCATCGCAAGCTGTTCGGTCGGTCGTATGTTTGCCGCGGGATATCTGCCGGGGCTTTTGATGACACTGTCGCTGATGATAACCGTGCATATCATTTCAAAGAAGCGAAACTACGGGACGACGAGAACCCGCGCAGCGTCTCCCGTTGAAATCGGCAAACAGGCGATCGATTCGCTTTGGGCGCTGCTTTTTCCGTTCGGCATCGTGCTCGGACTCCGCATCGGTTTGTTTACGCCGTCGGAAGCCGGAGCGATCGCGGTTTTGTACTGCATCATCGTCGGAAAATTCGTGTACAAAGAATTGAAAAAAGAACACATCGTTCCGATCATTCTCGAAACGGTATACGGAACGAGCACGGTCGTCTTTATCATCGTTGCGGCATCGGTGTTCGGTTATTATTTGAATTGGCAGCGTATCCCGCAGACGATGACGACGTGGCTGCTCGGCATTACGCAAAACAAATACGTTATGCTGATTATTTTCAACGTCGTGCTGCTCGTCGGCGGTATGTTCCTCGAAGGAGGGGCACTCATCATCATCCTCGCGCCGCTACTCGTTCCGGTCATCACGCAGCTCGGCGTCGATGTCATCCATTTCGGTTTGATCTGCATCGTCAATATCATGATCGGAGGGCTTACGCCGCCGTTCGGCTCGATGATGTTTACGTGCTGCGGTATTACCGGCTGTAAACTCGAAGCGTTTATCAAAGAAGTATATCCGTTTATCGTTGCGCTGCTCGTGTCGCTCATTCTCATAACGTATATTCCGCAGATAGCGCTCGTCGTACCGAATTTGATTTACGGTGCGGCCGGATGATGAAACGGTGAAAAAATAAAAAGGATGAATTACGGGAGGATTTTATGAACGTTGTTGCACACAGAGGATACAGCGGAGTTTATCCTGAAAATACGATGCTTGCATTCCGCAAAGCCGTTGAAGCGGGTTCGGACGGTATCGAACTCGACGTACAACTTACAAAAGACGGGACGGTCGTCGTCATACACGATGAAAAAGTCGACCGGACGACCGACGGCTCGGGCGCCGTCCGCGATCATTCATTTGCGGAACTTCGAAAACTCGACGCGGCGAAAACGTGGAACGGAAAATATCCGAAAGAAGCGATACCGTCGTTCGAAGAATACTGCGAATGGGCGGCGACGGTAAACATAACGACGAATATCGAATTGAAGACGGGACTCGTGTATTATGAAGACATCGAGCAAAAGACGATCGATATTATTAATAAATATAAGCTCGAAAAAAAAGTGCTGTTTTCGTCGTTCAACCACTGTTCGCTCATTACGGCAAAAAAAATCGCACCTTCGATCCCGGTCGGTGCGCTCGTCGAAGAAGCGGGTTTGGTAAATGCGGGTTTTTACTGCAAAAAATACGGTTTTGAATTCTACCATCCGAGTTATAAAAATGTGGACGATGAAGCGGCGGCGGAATTGAAGCGACACGGCATCGGCATCAACGTGTGGACGGTCAACTCGATGGCCGAGCTTGAAAAAATGTATGCGCTGGGCGTTTTCGGGATCATCTCGAATTATCCGGCGGTATGCCGCGCATATTGCAACGGAATGTCTAAACGGGACGCTGAAACAGCGCGTCCCGTTTAACTGCAAGTTTGCAGGGCAAACCGTTTTCATTTGAAAACTCGCGGATATACGTGTACGCCGCTCACAACTTCGCGCATACGCGCTCGTTGCGAAGCTCGCGCACTAATGAGGCATTTTCGAAGATCGATATTTCGAAAAGTATGCCGGTGTTTCGAAGCGCTCAGATGCCGCGCGCGATTTCCGTGCTTTCGACGAGAGCTTCGAGCAGCGTACACACGGGCGTCGGAATGTCGTGCGCTTTTCCGAGCTTGTTCACCGTGCCGCAAAACCATGCGTTTTCGCTTTTTCTGCCGGCTTCAAAATCCTGCAGCATGGAAGTTTTACCGTGCGCATCCAAACCGATGATAAGCGAAAGCGTATCTTCGAATATCGTCTGCGTGAGCGGGACGCCCTCCGCCTGAGCGACGGCGATGACTTCTTTTCCGACGCTCCGCGCAAGATCGCGCATAACGGGGGCTGAAAAAGTGCCGTACGGAGCGCGGCACAATGCGCTCAGCGTATTGAACACGACGTTGAGCAGAAATTTTTTCCACTGCTCGAGGTGAATGTTTTCCGGTACTTCGCTTTCGATTTCCGCTCTTGCAAATAATTCTTCGACAGCTTTTACCCGATCCGTTTTTTTATTGTCCTTTTCACCGAATACGATACGGCCTTCGACGGGACAGCGGATTTGATTTTTTTCGTGAATCGAACTGATGCCGATGATAAAACTCCAGAGTATGCGCTCTTCGCCGTAAACCGTCGCGGCGTCGCGTTCGCTTTGAATGCCGTTACAGAGTGTCATGATCGCCGTGTGAGTTCCGACGGAAGAGCGGATGCCCTCGAGCGCTTCGCCGAGCTGGAGATTTTTCGTTGCGATTATTATTAAATCCGCAGGCACGGCATCTTCGGGCGTGAGGTAATTGAAATCCTGCTTCACTCCGTTGATGAAGATGCCGTCGCGCTCGTAGCGCGCTTTGCGCTCGGTGTCGACTATGCACTGTACCTTTGCTTTACCTAAAAAAGACGTGAGACGGGACGCGACGACTGCTCCTACCGCACCCAATCCGACTATGGACACCGAAGCGATTTTCATGGTTTGAGTATATCACCGAATGCGATGTCAGGGCAATGCTGCATCGCATAGACAAAGTTTCGGTAATCGCTATACAATCAATAAGCGAGGTAAGCGATGAAACATACGGTGAAGTTGTCGAACGGCGAAGTTGTGCCGGCGCTCGGGCAGGGTACGTGGCATATAGGAGAAGCGGCGGAGAAACGCGCGCAGGAAATCGATGCCATACGCGCGGGCATTGGGGCGGGTATGACGCTCATCGACACGGCGGAGATGTACGGCAGCGGTTTAAGCGAAAAACTCGTCGGAGATGCGATCGCGGGCGCAGATCGGAAAAAGCTTTTTATCGTATCGAAAGTGCTGCCGTCGAATGCCGGCAAAAAAAATATGGAACGCTCGTGCGATGCGACGCTCAAGCGGCTCGGCACGGATTACCTCGACCTGTATCTCTATCATTGGCGGGGAAGCGTGCCGCTTGCAGAAACGGTCGCATGTTTGGAAGATCTGAAAGCGAAGGGAAAAATCCGCGCGTGGGGCGTTTCGAATTTCGACACATCCGATATGGAAGAACTCTTTGCGCTTCCGTCGGGGAAAAATTGCGCCGTCAATCAAGTGCTCTATCACTTGGGTTCGCGCGGTATCGAATTCGATTTATTGCCGTGGATGCGGCGGCACGGCGTCGCGCTTATGGCGTATTGCCCGCTGGCTCAAGCCGGCAGTTTGCGTCGCGGCTTATTTGAAAACGAAACGGTCGCCGCCGTTGCGGAAAAACACGGCTGTGATGTGACGCAGGTGCTGCTTGCATGGTGCATCCGCGACGGCAGCACGATCGCGATCCCGTGCAGTTCGAAAAAAGAACACACGCTGCTCAATGCGGGAGCGGACGCACTGATGCTTGACGAAGAAGATTTTATTAATTTGGATAAAGCTTTTCCGCCGCCTTCGCACAAAATGCCGCTCGACGTCGAATAAACTATTCGGTGTACGAACGCATCGCCGCAAACTTGTCGTGCGAACGTGAGGCGATGCGTTATTTGCAATATTTTTTTTCTATGTCCGAAATCATCCGCACGCGCTCGGCGTGACGACCGCCTTGAAACTTCGCGTCGAAAAAAGAGTCGACGATCATTTTTGCCAATTCGGAACCCACGACGCGCGCGCCCATCGCGATGATATTCGCATCGTTGTGTTCTACCGTGAGCTTTGCCGTATAGGGTTCGCTGCACACCGCGGCTCTGATGCCCGGCACTTTGTTTGCGGCGAGCGAAATACCGACACCCGTTCCGCAAATGAGTACGCCTTTTTCGACTTCATTCGATTTGATCGCTTCGGCGACTTTCAAACCGTAGTCCGGATAATTTGCGCTGACATTCGGATCCGATGCGCCGTAATCGATGCATTCGAATCCTCGATTTTGCAGGTGTTCTATCAAGATACGTTTTAATTCGATCGCCGTGTGATCGCATCCGAAACCTACTTTCATATACGGTCTCCTTCAGACATATATTTTGTTTTTTATTAAGGTTCAATTTCGATAAAATAATTAACAATTAACAAGTTCGCCGCGGAACAGCGAGGTACATTTTCAAAGTTGCCTCTGAAAATTGCAGTTCTTGAAGGCTCCAATTTATTATAACGAAATCGTATCGATCATACAATCGACCGGTATATGTTTCCGTTTCCTTTTGCATCCGTTCCCGTCCGCACATCCTGCCGATATATGATTTCCGTATATAAATTGCCGCGACATTGACGTGTGCCGCGCCCTATGATAAGATTATTTGCGTATTTATGGATAAAGCTCTTTACAATGCGGGAAGATTTAAAACAGATGATATCCGTGCCGTCGATGCGAAATTTGAAGCGCAAAAAATAGCGTTTGCGCCGCTCACATTTCAAGCGATCCGCGCCATGCTCAATTTGAATATTTTGCGAGCGATCGAAAGAGCGGGAGACGAAGGTATCACCAGGGTGGAGCTTGCTGCAACGACGGGCGTTTCGGAATACGGCGTCGGCGTGCTCTGCGAAATGGCGCTCGGCATGGGTGTCATAAAGCTCACTCAGGACAGCCGAACGGACGACGGCAAAGCCGAAAAATTTATCATCGGAAAAATCGGTTGGATGCTGCTCGAAGACGATTTGACAAAGGCGAATTTCAATTTTACAAACGATATCTGTTATATGGGCGCTTACGATTTGGATGAATCGATCCGAACGGGAAAACCGGCAGGATTGAAATACTTCGGCACACAGTGGACGACGATCTACGAAGCGCTCTCTTCGCTGCCCGACCGGGCAAAGCACAGCTGGTTCGCATTCGATCACTTTTACAGCGATATTGCGTTTCCCGAAGCGTTGCCGATCGTATTCGGCGACAAGCCGCAGCATCTCGTCGACATCGGCGGTAACACCGCAAAGTGGGCAGTCGCATGCTGCGCGTACGACAAAGACGTACACGTGACGATCGTCGATTTACCCGGACAGACGGCCGTCGCCGAAAAAAATGCGGCAAATGCGGGATTCGCAGACAGGATCTCCGTACATCCGTGCAACGTGCTCGACGAAACGACATCCCTTCCGACGGCGCCCGACGCCGTGTGGATGAGTCAATTCCTCGATTGCTTTTCGCTTCCGCAGGTGACGAAAATTTTAACGAAAGTGTACAGTGCGGCGAAGCCCGAAACGAATGTGTACGTACTCGAACCTCTGTGGGATAAACAGCGCTTTGAAGCGAGCTCGTATTCGCTGCAGGCGACATCGCTTTACTTTACGTGCATGGCAAACGGTACGAGCAAAATGTACCGCTTCAGCGAACTCGTCGATGCCGTCGAAGCGGCAGGCTTTGCACTGAAGCGCGAACATCACAATCTCGGCTCGAACAGCTATTCGCTGCTCGTGTTCCGAAAGAAGGCCTAGCCGTGGCACAGATCATCGTTTCGGATACAACAGCATGGGCGCCGGGACTCGTTTCAAACGACGATTGGAAAAAATGGGCGCGCGGCGAAAAATCGATCGAAAAAACAGACGCTGCGCCGAAGCTCGAATACGTCGATGCGATTTTCCGAAGGCGATTCAGCCGGATAAGCAAAATGACGATCCAAGTCGTACACGACGTACTCGAAAAATCGCAGTGCGACAAAGATACGCCGCAGGTGTTCATCTCGCATCGGGGAGAACTTGCACGCGAATTCGCCGTGAGCAAAATGATCGTCGAAGAAAAAGAGGTGTTGCCTGCTTCTTTTTCGCTTTCCGTGTTCAATACGCCGATCGCACTCGCATCGATCGCGCTCGGTCTGCACGGCGGCTATTCGGCAGTCTTTCCGTCGAAGGGCAATTTTCGAAGCGCATTCGAAGGAGCCTGTGCATCGGTGCTTTCGGGCACGGAAACGGAAGTCGTGCTCGCCTATGCCGACGAACTCGTGCCCGAAGCGTATGGATCGCTCGGTACGGAAAACTGCGATCCGTTCGCATTTGCCGCCGTTCTTTCCCTTTCAAAAAGCGGCGTCCGTATCTCCGATGTGTCCGCCGTTTCGGAAAACGCGGCGGATTTTTTAAAGGATATTATTTTAGAGGATACGTCGTTTTGAGTGAATTAATAAATAATAAAATCGATCCCGACGCATATCGCTATGCCCGTGAAGATTTACCGCCGATAAAAAATCCGCTCCTCTACGTATACGGCGCGATTATGAAATTATGTATGTATGCATTTTTCGGCATCGGCAGCGTCGTACTCGGCCTCGTCGTCTTTCCGATCGAGCGGCTCCTGCTTCATCCGAAAGCGCGATTTCAAAAAGCGGCGCGTGCGACCGTTTCGTTTATGTTTCGCTTTTTTATCAATGTCATGCGCACAGTCGGTGTCGTGCGTTTTCGAACGGCGGACAAAGAAAAATTCCGCAGCCTTTCGTCGAAGATCGTCGTTGCGAATCATCCGTCCATGCTCGATGTCGTGTTCCTCATTTCGCTTATTCCGAACGCGGACTGCATCGTGCGCGGGAGCCTTGCCAATTCGATGTACGCGAGCGTTATCAGGCAGTTGTACATCGTCAATACGCTCGGCTACGAAGAGATGATCGACTTTTGCAAAAAATCGCTTGCGACCGGAACGAATCTCATCGTGTTTCCCGAAGGAACGCGTACGCCGCGTCACGGTACAAATGCGTTCAAAAAGGGAGCCGCGCGTACGGCGCTCGATACAAAATGCGATATCCTGCCCGTATACATCGGCGGCAGCGACAAATACGGACTCGGCAAGCACGATGCGTTTTTTTCTTTCGTGCGTTCGGGGATATACCGCTATAACGTCTATATGCTGGACGAAATCAAAATCGCAGACTACGAATCGCTTGAACCGCAGATCGCTGCAAAACGCATCACCGAAAAAATACATCAAACGATCGCGGATAAAGCCATGCTTGTCGACAATCGATTGATATAAGCCGATTATCAATCGATTGTCCGTATCGATTTTTATTAAATTTGAAACGACATATTATTAATTTTGGAGTTCAGTATGGAACAGCGTGAAACCCTCAGTTCAAGGCTCGGATTTATCCTCCTCTCCGCCGGATGTGCGATCGGAATCGGAAACGTATGGAAGTTTCCGTATATCACAGGCTTTCACGGAGGCAGCGCCTTCGTACTCGTGTATTTGTTTTTCCTCGTCATCATGGGTATTCCGATATTGACGATGGAATTTTCGGTCGGACGTGCGAGCAGAAAAAGTCCGATCCACGCATTCAACGCGCTCGAAAAGCCGGGACAAAAATGGCACTTACACGGTTATATGGCGCTCGCGGGAAATTACCTGCTTATGATGTTTTACACGACGGTTACCGGTTGGATGCTGCACTATTTTTATCTCAGCGTAACGGGCGCATTCGACGGCAAAAACGTTGAGCAGGTAAGCGCCTTTTTTCCGATGATGCTCTCCCAACCCGCCGTTATGACGTTTTGGATGATCGTCGTCGTCGCCTCGGGCTTTGCAATCTGCGCCGCAGGTTTGAAAAAAGGCGTCGAAAAAATTACCAAGGTAATGATGATCGCACTCTTCGTACTGCTGCTCGTACTTGCGATCCACAGCATATTTTTAAAAGGCGGAAGCGCCGGTTTGAAATTTTATCTCCTTCCCGACTTCGAACGGATGAAAGAAACGGGCATCGTCGCAACCGTCGTCGCTGCGATGAATCAGTCGTTTTTTACGCTGAGCCTCGGCATCGGCGCTATGGCGATTTTCGGCAGCTATATCGGAAAAGAACATTCGCTGTTCGGCGAATCGATACGTGTCGCCGCTCTCGATACCTTTATCGCATTTTTTGCCGGCCTCATCATATTTCCGGCGTGCTCGGCGTTCGGCGTCGATGCGGGAAGCGGTCCGAACCTGCTGTTTATTACGCTGCCGAATATCTTCAACAATATGGCAGGCGGACGAATTTGGGGCAGCCTCTTTTTTATCTTTATGGCCTTTGCGGCTTTTTCCACCGTCATCGCCGTCTTCGAAACGATCATCGCGTGTAATATCGATTTGACCGGCCGGTCCCGGAAAAAAATCGCGCTCACCAACACATTCATACTGATAGCTCTTTCACTTCCGTGCGTGCTCGGCTTCAATGTGCTTTCGGGCGTACAGCCGCTCGGCAAAGGTTCGGGCATCCTCGACTTGGAAGATTTTTTAGTCAGCAATATCGCGCTTCCGCTCGGCTCGCTCGTCTACCTTTTGTTCTGTGTGTCGAAGCGCGGCTGGGGATGGAAAAATTTTACCGAAGAAGCGAACGCCGGCGACGGCGCAAAGCTTCCGAATTGGCTGCGGTTTTATACGACGTATATTTTGCCCGTCATCATCGTGTCGATATTTATCATCGGCATAAAGGATAAATTTTTCTGAACGGGTTTCATTTGTCCTATTCCGCCCGTCGTACTTGAAGCGTTCGGCGGAAGGGCATCGAAAAGGACGACGTTCTCTGCTGTTTCGATCGGTACTTCCGTATTCAAACGCCGGTGTTGTAAAAACCGTAAGAACGCAGCATAATAATTTTCGGAGGATCATATGAAAATAGTCAATTTCGGTTCGTTGAACATCGATCATGTCTATACGGTGCCGCATTTCGTGCGTCCGGGAGAAACGCTTGCGGCCGTGCGGCGCGACATATTTCCCGGCGGCAAAGGATTGAATCAGACGACGGCGCTTACCCGCGCGCTCGGCAAAGCGTCCGGTATTGAAATCTGCATTGCGGGCGGGATCGGCAAAAACGACGGAGCGATTTTAAAACAGGCCATCATCGATATGAACGTCGACACGGCATTGCTCGGAGAATACGATGCGCCGTCGGGACACACGTTTATACAAGTGGATGCGTCGGGGCAAAACAGCATCGTCTATTACGCCGGAACGAACAAAATGCAGACGAAAGATTTCATCGACGGCGTGCTCTCTCATTTTTCAAAAGGCGATTTTATTATCCTCCAAAACGAAATCAATATGCTCGATTACATCATTGAAAAAGCGCACGAGCGCGGACTCGTGATTTTTTTCAATCCGTCGCCGTTCGAAAAAAGCATTCTCGATCTGCCGCTGCACTATGTCGATTGTTTTCTCGTAAACGAAGTGGAAGCCGCCGATATTGCGGGGGTGCCCGTCGGGGACGGCGATGAACTCCTTCGTGCCGTGACACAAAAATTCAGCAGCGCGTCGGTCGTGCTGACGCTCGGAAAACACGGTGTCGCTTACAAAGATGCGAGCGGCACGTACCGCCACGGCGTTTACGACGTGGACGTCGTCGACACGACGGCGGCGGGAGATACTTTTACCGGCTATTTTATCGTGTGCCGCGCGCTCGGCATGCCCGTCGAAAAAGCGCTCGAATACGCATCGAAAGCGTCATCCATTGCGGTGTCGCGAAAAGGCGCATCCCCGTCGATCCCGACATTCGACGAAGTTGAAAGGTGTACGCTCGCGCTGAAAAACTGATCCCTTCCCGGACAATATGAAATAATAATTAACCGGGTCTTTCAAAGCATCCGACAGGGTTTTAGAGACGCTCAGCCGTTGTCCGAAACCGAGCCGGATTGCCGCGGTGCGTATGTATCGTTTGCCGGATCGGCTCGGTATTCGCGCGGCGAAAGCCCGGTCACTTTTTTGAAAATAAAACTGAAGTAGTGCGGATCGTTGAAACCTGTTTTGTATGCGATGTCCGCGCTTTTCATATCGGTCGATTTTAATAATTTTTTTGCGCGGGCGATCCGTACTCCCGTTAAATATTCGATAAACGTCGTATTGCATTCCTGTGAAAATATCGTGCTGAAATGATTCGGACTGAAATGCACCGCGTCCGCAACCGAACGCAGGCAAATGTCGGGGTCTGCAAAATTCGCGTCGATATATTTTTTTGCGCGCAGGATGACGTCGGCGTAGTGTCCGCGTACGTGCTCGTTGCGGTAGCGCAGCACGGAAGCGAGCACTTTTTCGATTTCCGCGATAAAGGTTTTTTCGTTCTGCACGGCGGCATCGATAAACGCATGCGTGAGGATTTCCGGCATAACGCTTTGAATGTTTCCGCCGAACTGTTCGATTATCTTCGACACCGCCATGATCACGTCGACGAGAAGATAGGATGCGATGATCGAAAAGCGCTCCCGATTGTCGCCGAGCAGCGCTATGTATTCCCGTATGATTTGATCGATTTCGCTTTCGTCGGCATAATTGAGGCGTTCGACCAGCGGATCGTTTTCCTGCAGTACGATGGAATTGTTTTGCGATGCGTCGATATCGCCCGCACTTATTATTTTATTTTTGTCCGAAATGCGGCAGCGTTTTAAAATCGACGATGCGTCTTGAAACGAATTGACGATGTGCGATATGTGTTCGGCGATCGAACCGATCGCGGTGATAACCGTACACGCCGTGTTTTTTGCGATTTCATGCCGGATCGTGTCGGCGATGTTGAACGCCGCCTCTTCGCACGATTCTTTTGCGCCGCTTTTGATGATCGAAACGAAGGTATCGGGCGCGATAAAAAATCCGATGCTGTCGGGCATGCTTGCGCTTACCGACAGGACAATCGATTTTGCGGCGATCAACGCATCGACCGTATCGTCCGCGCTTGCGATCGTGCTGACGCTTACGATATAAAAGCGCGCGACGAGATCGATGGCGAGCGCTTCCGCTTTTTGGATGGCCGTATGCGTATCGAGTGCGCCGAGTACGATATCCGAACAAAGCTTTTCGCGAGCGAGCACGATATTCGATTCGAGTTCCGCTTTCATCCGCGAGATGTCGGTAAATTGCCGGCGCTCCAGGTCGAGCTTTTCGGCAACGCGGTTTAAGCAGCGAAGAATTTCATCGAGCGTAAACGGTTTTAAAATATAATCTTCCACACCGATCGAAATCGCTTTTTTTGCGTAATCGAATTCGTCGTGTCCGGACAGGATGATGATCGATATTTTCGGCTGCAATTTTTTTACCGCCTGTGCGAGTTCGAGCCCGTCCATAAACGGCATTTTGATATCGGTGATGAGGATGTCCGGCTTTATATCCTGTATCATCGAAAGCGCGATTTCTCCGTCACCCGCTTCGCCTGCAAACGAAAAGCGCGACTTTTCCCAATCGATTTTTGTGCGGAGACCTTCGCGGACGATCATTTCATCGTCGACGATAAAGACGCTGTACATATTATCCCCCGCTCCCGTACGTTTCGACGGGCACCGTAAACGAAACGCGCGTCCCTTTGCCGCGTTCGCTCGTTATCGAAAGCGACACCGACGTATCGTAATACAGATTGAGGCGCTTGTTCACATTGTACAGACCGTATGTGTGCAGGTTTTCCGCAGGAGACGTTTGCAGCAACTCATCGCGGATGATTTTAAGCCGCTCTTCCGTAAATCCTATGCCGTTATCTTCGACGGTAAATCGTATGCGCGTATCGCCGCCGTCCGCTGCCGCAGTTTTTTTTGCCGTTACGGAGATAATCCCCCGCCCTCGTTTATTTTTGATACCGTGATAGATCGCGTTTTCGACGAGCGGTTGCAAAACCAATTTAAGGACGGGGATGTCGCCGATCCCTTCGTCGGCGTCGAGCGTATAGTCGAGGATGTCGGCATAGCGGATACGCTGGATCGTCAGGTAATTCCGCACGTGATCGAGCTCCTGCGCGATCGTTATCCACTCGTGTCCCTTGCTCAGCGAAATGCGAAAAAAATCGGAAAACGCGCGCGTTATTTTTATGACGGCGTCTTTTTTTTCCGATTCGGCGAGCCAGATAATCGTATCGAATGTATTGTATAAAAAGTGCGGTGTGATCTGCGCCTGCAGCGTTTTCATTTCCGCCTTTTGCAGATTTTGCTGCTCTTTAATATTTTCATCGATGAGGTCGGTTATCTTTCCCGCCATGATGTTAAGATTGAGCGCAAGGTTGTCGAGCTCTTCTACATAGGGCTTTTCCGCACGCGCGCTCAAGTCTCCGTTCGCGATGCGCGACGACAGTATTTCCATATCGTGGATCGGACGCCGTATGTTTTCCGATACCGAAGTGAACGCGTACACTGAAATCATAATAATAATTATTATGATGCCTATCTGTATATACATAAGCGTGATCGACGAGTGTTTTAAACTTTCGTTCGTATTCGTCGACGATTCGATTTCCGCAACGATGTAATCCTGCAAAATGTCGTAGATGAGCGATGATACGCCGCGTATTTCATCCATCGTCTTTTCGTTTTCGGCGACCGTTGTGCCCGAGTCGATTTGCCTGCCGAGCATATCGACGTAATTTTCAAGCGTTTTTTCCGCTCTCGAAACGACGACAAGCAGCTGCCGGTTGTCATCGCGTATCGTCGAGCGCGCGATCTCGGCGATGCCCGACCGTATGCGTTCGAGTATGACGTATTGCCGTCCTTCGGCAAAATCGACTTTTCCCGCAACGATGTCCCATATTTCGTCGGAAATTTCGGTTTTGACGATTTGGCTCAACCTGTTCGCACGGCTCACGTTGGTAATGATTTTATCATATTGCAGCGTGTACATGCGCTGCGCAATTATGGAATAAGCCGTCGGTATGATCATGAGGACGATGATGAAGATATAGGAAAAGCTCAAGTGCTTTTTTATGCTGTTCGTTTTTTGCATGATCGTATATCAATAACCTCGCGGCGGCACATCATCGAGATTGTCGTTTTCAGTAAACACCCGCTCGGGTATATCGGTACGACGCGGAATGGATTTTCCCTCCGCCAAAAGCTTGACGAGTTCCATAACACGTTCACCGCTGTCGGGATTGCATTCGACGACACAGTTGATCTCTCCCGCCTTCAGCCTATCGAGCGCTTCCTGTTCCGCATCGTAGCTTACGACGACGATGTCCTTTCCCGTTCGGATCCCGTGTTCGCGGAGCACGTCCAAAAAACCGAGCGTCATCCCGTCGTTGTTGGAGACGATTATATCGATCGGCTTTCCGTCTATCGAAAGGGAGCCGTTCGCCGCTAAAATCGTCTTTGCGATCTCTTTTCCCCGCGACCGGATAAAGTCTCCGCTTTCGCTGTATACGATCGAAAAGCGGTCATCGTCCCCGAGCACTTCCCGAAAACCGCTTGAGCGGCCGTCCGATGCGGATGATCCGTCGGTACCGCGTATTTCGAGGATATTGAACGGACCGCTTTTGTTTCTAAATTTACCGAGCAAAAAGCGTGCGGCGGCGCGTCCTTCTTCAACGCTGTCCGTTCCGATGTATCCGGCATAGAGGTCTTCGTTCGATACGGTGAGCTTTCTGTCGCACACGATGACGGGAATTCCCGCGTCTTTCGCTTCGCGCAATACATTGTCCCAGCCGTCCTGCACGATCGGAACGAAAACGATGACATCGACTTGATAAACTATAAACGAACGGATCGCTTTGATTTGATTTTCCTGTTTTTGTTCGGCATTTTCATACAGGAGCCGGATACCTGAGCGCTCGGCGGCAAGGCGCATCGATTTTGTATTGAACGTACGCCATGCGCTTTCCGCGCCGATCTGCGAAAATCCGAGTATGATACTGCTTTGTGCCCGCTCTTCGTTTGCTTTTTTTGTACAGCCGGAGAGCGCACACAAAAACGCGGCTCCGATACAAAGGCCTATATTACGCATAATACTTTCCGTATAGCGCATTATACACCGTAACGGCTGCAAACACAAACGATGCGGACATACCGAACGCGCCGACGCGCGCATTTGCACTTACTGCCGCTTTTGATTTTTCATCATGATAAATACGCTCTGCAGCACGATGAAAAAACAGAGCAGTGCGGACAGCACGATTTTATTCCACCACGACGAAAGCGTTCCGTTGCACCGGATATAGGTTTCGATCGTCGCTTTGATGAGCACGCCGAAAAAGGTTCCGACAACGGTGCCGACACCGCCGGTGAGCATCGTACCGCCGATAACCGCCGATGCGATGGCATCCATTTCAAAGCCGCGCGCCTGTTCGACGAAACCGCTCGTCGTGTTGAGACAAAAGACGAATCCCGCAAGAGAGGCGAGAAATCCGTTGAGCATATACGCGAGGAATTTCGTTTTGCGCACATTGATACCCATGAGCAGAGCCGACTGTTCGTTGCCGCCGACTGCAAAAAGATTGCGTCCGAATTTCGTATACTTGCAAACGTACCAGATGACGGCCATTGCGGCGAGCGCGATGATAACGCTCGGATGGATAAACGGATACATCTTTACACCGCGTCTGTTTACCGTCGCGCCGATAAGCAGATGGATATCTTTATTCGCGATGGCGAGAAAGGTTCGGTTTTCGGTGATGGCGATTTGGTTGACGCTGATGATCGCCGTCAGTCCGCGGCAAAAAAACATTCCCGCGAGCGTGATGATAAATGGCTGCAGCTTCATATAGGCGACGAGAAATCCCTGAATCGCTCCGAATACGACACCGAACAGCAGTACGAAAAAAATCGCAGTCCACGCATTCATCCCCATGTTTTGCATGGAATACGCGAGCATCATACACACAAGGCCGACGACCGAACCGATGGAAATATCGATGCCGCCGGTGATCATGATGATTGTCATACCTGAAGCGGCGATTATCAATCCTGCATTGTCGATAAGCATATTGCAAAACGTTTGAAATTTACCGAAACCCGCATCGGCAAAGATGATGCAACCTGCGATATACATTATGACGAACAGAACGATCGTAACGAAGAGCAAAAAATTGCTGCCGTCGAGTTTTCGTTTGAACAGCTGAGTTTTCATTGTGATGCCTCCATCGTTGCGCTGCGGGCATGTCTGCGCTTCAGCTTATACATCGCACGGATCCGTTTGAACTCCTCCGACTGCAGCGTCACGATGAGAACGACGACGATCGCTTTATATACGGGAAGCTGATCCGCCGAAACGCCCACGGCATAGAGTCCCGTCGTGAGCGCTTGAATCGTAATCGCGCCGATGACGGAACCTGCAAGATTGAATTTACCGCCGCCGAGACTGTTACCGCCGAGGGCTACCGCGAGGATCGCATCGAGCTCCATGTAGAGTCCGATATTGTTTGCATCGCTCGAATAGATACGGCTCGACGAGATGAGGCCTGCGAGGCCCGATGCGAGTCCGCAAAACACATAGCAAAAAAAGATGACGAGCGTCGAATTGATGCCGACGAGCCGACCCGCTTTCGGATTTATGCCGACCGTTTCAATATACATACCGAGCGCGGTTTTTCTGAGCAGCAGCGTCGTCGCGATGACGAAGGCGGCAGCGATAAAAACGGGCGTGGGAATGACGACGCCCGGAATAAAACCTCCGATGTATTTAAACGACTCCATGCGCACGTAGAGAATTTGACCGGGCACCATGACGCCGTTGATCTCCCGCGCGCTCAACAACTGCGCGATGCCGCGCCCTGCGGTAAACAGGATAAGTGTGGCGATCATCGGTTGTATACGAAGGCGAGCCACGAGAAACCCGTTGAACGCGCCGCACGCGACGCCTGCAATCAGACACATCACCGCCGCGAATGCGAAAGGGACGGCATACGCGTCGTAGCTTGAACCGAGCAGGCGGACGCAGACTGCGGCAGCAACCGCTTCGACCGCACCTACGGAGATATCCGTACCGCGCGAAGAAGCGACGGCGAGTGTCATGCCGATCGATAAAATGACCAATTCGCACGCACGGTTTAAAATGTCGATCGTATAGCCGTACAGCACACCGTTTTGAATGGATATTTTAAAAAACGACGGCGTGATGATTACGTTTACGCAAAGCATGATGATAAGCGCGGCGACCGGCAGCAACAGAGGATTGCGCGTTAACGATTGCCGCAGCGATTTATTCGTTGCCATTGTTTTCTCCTCCGGCTATCGCCGCCATAACGTCGTGCTGCGTGAGGTCGTCGTTTTCGAGTTCGCCGACTTTTTTTCCGTCGCGAAGTACACACAGACGGTTCACCGTACGGAGCATTTCGTCGATTTCGGAACTGATAAACATAATAGTCATGCCTTGCCCTGCAAGCTGAACGATAAGTTTTTGAATTTCCGTTTTTGTTCCGACATCGATGCCGCGCGTCGGTTCGTCGAGGATCAAAAAATCGGGATGCGTTATAAGCCATCGCCCGATGATCACTTTTTGCTGATTTCCGCCCGACAGCTGACGAACGAGCGTTTCCGGTGACGGCGTTTTAATATTGAGCGCTTTGATGTACCGTTCGGCAAGTTCGTTTTGCTTCGCCGCCGGCAGCAGTTTGAAAACGCCGGTTTTAGCCTGCAGCGCGATTATTAAATTTTCTCGCACCGACAGATCGGCGATGATGCTTTCATCTTTGCGGTCTTCCGGCAAAAACGCCATTCCCGCGCGCATGGAGTCGATCGGTTCCGATGCTTTCAGTTTTTCGTTTTTGAAAAACAGCGTACCGGTATCGACTTTGTCCGCACCGTACAAGGTGCGCGCAAGCTCCGAGCGGCCGGAGCCGAGCAATCCCGTCAGCCCGACGACTTCGCCCTGCTTGATTGTGATATCGAACGGCTTTATCGTACCCGTGTGAGAAAGTCCGACCGCACGAACGACTTCCGCTGCATGATCGGAACGATCGCTGCCCTGCATATTGCTGCGGATGGACGCGAGCTCGTCGAATTCGTGGCCGAGCATCGTCGCAACGAGTTTGACACGCGGCAGTTCTCCGATAGGAAATTCGCCTTCGAGCTCCCCGTTGCGAAGCACGGTGATTCTGTCGCACACTTCGTATACTTGTTCGAGAAAGTGCGTAACGAACACGATACCCGTTCCCTGCGATTTTAATTTTTTCATAACCGCAAAGAGATTTGCGACTTCACGGTCGTCGAGCGAACTCGTCGGCTCGTCGAGGATGAGCACTTTGCAGTTGAAGTTGACCGCGCGCGCGATGGCGATCATCTGCTGGATCGCGACGGAGTATTTGCCGAGAGCGCGCGTCACATCGATATGCGAAAGTCCGACATTACCGAGAATTTCTTTTGCCGTCTCATTCATCTTTTTCCAATCGATGGCAAAATGTTTTTTCGGCTGATGGCCGACGAAAATATTTTCGGCAACGGAAAGATTCGGACAAAGATTTACTTCCTGATATACGGTGCTGATGCCGTTTTGCAGCGCTTCTTCGGGCGAACGGTTGTCGATCTCTTTACCGTCGAGCAGTATCGTCCCCTCGTCCCGCGTATGTACTCCGGTGAGAACTTTGATAAGCGTACTTTTTCCGGCGCCGTTTTCTCCCATCAGCGCGTGTATTTCTCCGCGGCGCAGCGTGAAATCGACATGCTGAAGCGCTTTTACGCCCGGAAAGGTTATGGAGATATTTTTCATGGAAAGCAAAACGTCGCTTTTCATGGCTCCTCCGCTGTTGCAATAAGGCATCTCGAAAAACTCGCCTTTAGCGATTTTTTCGAAATTTCGACTAATTGAAAATGCCGGAGACGCACGGGCTTCCGGCGTTCCGGCAAATTTATTAATTATCGAGATCAATATTTACGTTTCGGCAATTCTTTTGCAGCATTCGCCTGATCGAATACGCCTTCGACGACGTATTGAATTTTTTCGACTTTTTCACCTTTTTCAAGTTTTTGAATGATTTCGGCGATACGCGGTCCGTGAAGCGGATTGCATTCGACCGCGCAGTTGAGCTCTCCTGCGATCATTTTATTAAACGCTTCGTGAACGGCGTCGAACGAAATGATGATGATGTCTTTGCCCGGGCGTTTGCCGGCGGCTTTGATGGCATCGATTGCACCGAACGCTTCGTTGTCGTTTTCACAGAATACGACGTCGATTTTCGGATATGCTTTTAAGAACGATTCCATCACTTCCTGTCCTTTAGCCTGCGTGAATTCGCCGGATTGTTTTGCAAGCAGATGATATTTGGGATTTTTTGCGAGCCCTTCGGTGATGCCCTGCGTGCGTCCGACTTGCGCGGAAGAACCGATCGTTCCCTGAATGAGGACGACATTCAAATCTTCTTTATCGCGGCCGATTTTTTTCAAATATCCGTTGAGCCACGCGACCGCATCGTTTCCTTCTTTGACGAAATTTCCGCCGACCCAGCAGACGTACAAGCTGTTGTCGGAAACTTTCATTTGACGATCGGAGAGCAAAACGGGGATGCCTGCGCGCTTGGCTTCGTTGAGAACCGTTTCCCATCCCGTTTCAACGACGGGAGCGACGACGATGTAATCGACATCCTGTTGGATAAAATTGCGGATCGCTTTGATTTGATTTTCCTGTTTTTGCTGCGCATCGTCGAAAATCAGTTTATAGCCGTTCGCTTTGGTGAACGTGCTTTTAAAAGATTCCGTGTTCGCCGTTCGCCAATCCGATTCGGCGCCGACCTGCGCATAACCGACCGTGATGACACCCTTCGGTCCGGCTGCAAATGCGCCGGCCATGCAGATGCTTGCCGCTACGATGCAGCTTATCGTTTTAATCAATTTCATAAAGTTCCTCCTTTTCTATAAGAACCGATGAATCGATTGTACGGCGGTATTTTAAAAAAGTACATAAATAATTTTATCGATTTCGGTTTAAGTTTTTTTGAACGGAAGCCGATATCCGTACGATCGCGGCGGAGGCGGTGAAAAAGTTCGTTTTTTTCCGAAAAAGGTAGATAATTTAACGGATCACCGCATACATTGGGATGGGAAAAGTCGTCGTATGATTCGTGAGGAGGGCTTAATAAGGCTGCCGCTTATTTTTAGGATAGCCGGATTCCTATTATTTTTTCGAGCGGACGACGCGCATGCCGATAAAATTATAGCGGGAAGCGGGGCTGCCGCAATTTCTGAAGTAGGGCGAGCAGTCGGACGCTTCGGCATTCCATGCGCCGCCGCGCCCCATGCGGTCGGTGTTGTCGGCTGTGCGTTCGGCACCGCGCGGGTTTACGAATTCGCCGGGCATATAGCAATCGTACCAGTCCCAGCACCATTCCCACACGTTTCCGAAAAGATCGTAAAAGCCGAGCACGGACGGCGATTTTAAGCACACGGCATGGGTCATACAGTCGCTGTTGTTTTTGTTCCACGATCGACTTTCGTCTGCGTCTTTGGCCGCTTTTTTTTGTCCGTCGTGAACGCCGCCGCGCGCCGCGTATTCCCATTCGGATTCGGTCGGGAGCCGATAGCCGTTCGCCTCCCAGCGGCATTCGGCGTTGTCCCACGCGTTGTTCTGTTCGTCGGGAACGGGTCCCCATTTTTTCGGATCGGATTCGCCTTTGATGATATAGCACGGCGTCAATTTTTCGGCGATGCTGCGTTTGTTGCAGTAGACGAACGCATCGTATTGGCTTATGTGTTCAATGGGACGTTTTGTCTGCGATTCGCCTTTTTTCGGGCTGCCGGAAAAATATGCGGGGTTTTCCCCCATGATCTTTTTCCATTCGGCTTGAGTAACCAAGTGTTCGTCCATGTAAAAGTCGTCGACGGTAACGGTATGTACAGGGCGCTCGTCGGCCATGCCGGTCGGAGAACCCATTTGAAATGTGCCGCCTTTAACCAAAATCATCATGTTTCCGTATTATACCACAGCTTTTGAAATTTATCAAAAAAAAGATCGTATTTTCAAAGTTACCTCTAAAAACTGCAGTTTTAGAGGTTCCCGGATGAAGTTTTCGGAAAAATTATCGAGAACGACACCTATCGGATTGCGTATTTCGAAATCGGGCACTACTTGATTTAAATTTCGCTTTAATTTGTATAGTACGGCAAAGATAAGGGAATACAATGGAATACACGGTAAGTAAAGCTGCGGAATATCTGTATACGACGCCGTCCGTCCTGCGGTACTGCGAAAAAGCGGGTAGGATCGACGCTCTTTCGAAGCTGCTGCAGGCATCGATGTTCGGATAGGAAATCGTAATCGCTTTTTCCGACGCCATTTATAAAAGCATCGGATGAACAATTGTCATCTTTGAAATCGCTTCGGTAATTTTTTAGTTTATACTTTCAAAAATTTACATTTATGCTGAATATAATTTTTTGTTATATTTGTGTAATTATTTATAATAC
>NZ_JAFEVM010000022.1:0-54696 GCF_016901105.1 Treponema sp. Marseille-Q4523
ACTTAATGTTTACTATTTTTAAGATAAGGTACATTATAGCGTACGTCAATGCCAAGTATTAATTACATCGTACGTTTCGTTTTTTTCAGGGGGTTCCCCGCCTCAGGCGGGTCGGGCTATCCGCTCCAATCGCCTTCGGCAATTTCCGCTTCTATCCCTAACCCGTATGCGGGCTTGACATTGCCGGCCCGGCCGCTGCGTTCGCAGTATTCCTGCCGGAATACCGCACTCCGCTTGTCGGGCTTCGCCCTTCCGCAGAATGCGGAAGGTGTTAATAATTTCCTTGCAGAACTGCCAACGCTAGTTGGCGGAGCGAACCAGGCGGAAGCCAAGGCTGAAGCTGCTACCGCCCGGGGCGTTGCTGCTCCGGTAAGCAACCCGCGCGCGGTCGGCGCTGTAACACCAAGAACCGCCACGTAGACAGCGGCCAGAACCCGACGCCGAGCCTGTGTTTGGTGTGGTGTTCGATATGTTTCCGTACCGGTCCCAGCACCATTCACACACGTTCCCGCTCATGTCGTACAGTCCGTAGCCGTTCTTTTTCTTTGTCTTCACGTCCCTGGTTCCTGTATTGTTTGTGTTTGATGTATACCATGCCACTACATTTACATCGTTGCTTCCGGCGTAAATGTAGTTCTCTCCGCCGCGGGCAGCCCACTCCCATTCCGCTTCCGTCGGAAGGCGGTAGCCGTCCGCATCGAAGTCGCATGTAGCGGCGTTCCATGTAGAGTCGCTCGATGTTGGAACTGCACCCCAGTCGTCAGGATTCGTCGAGCCGTTGATTTTATAGCATGGGATGAGGCTTTCTTTTATCGAAAGTTTATTGCAGTACACGAGTGCGTCATACCAAGAGACCGTATTTACAGGATTTTTGCCGGCTGCGTCTCCCGTAAGTTTGTGTCCGTCCTTGTCGTAAGCGTCTGCTATACCCGGGACGCTTCCGATTACCTCCTTGTACTCCGCCCTTGTCACTTCGTGGTCGCTCATGTAAAAGGAGTTTATCTCCAGAACGCGGCCGCTCACAAATACTTCTGAACTCGGTATCCAGCTTTCCGTTCCGGCGATTGAGGTGCCGGGTACTTCCACAAAGCCTTCGGGAGCGTTGCTTGTGCCAGTCTTTTTGTCTTCTTCTGCGGTGTTTTTGCATCCCGCAATCACGATCACGGCAATCGCCGCCGCAAGTATTCCGCTTTTCTTTAAACAAGTTCTCATATTTCCTCCTGCATTATTTTATCTCGAGTTGCAATATCGCATTTTCAAAGTCACCTCTAACAACTGCAGTTTTTAGAGACTCCGCTTTGTTTATTTTACACTTATTTTTGCTTGTATACCAGTGGGTTTACTCCCGAAAAAGTCGGGAGTTCCAGATACACTGTTTTACCGGCTCATGAGCCGCAGTTAGGACATCACGCAGCAACTGAACGGCGAGCTTCAACCTATCAACTACTTTACGTATACCATAAGCAGCATGACGTCGCTCACGCGGATGCCGGAAATGCGTCCCGCCTGCCCGAGCGTGCGCGGGCGTATCTTTTCGAGCTTTGCACGCGATTCGGCGGAAAGCGATACGACGGATGCGTAGTCGAAATCGTCGGGGATGCGCGCGCTTTCCATGCGGTGCATTTTTTCGACACGCCTGTCCTGCTTTTCGATATAGTAGCGGTATTTGAAATCGATTTTCGCTTCTTCCCATTCGCTTTCGTCGTAGCCGGGGTTTTCAAGTGCGGGGTCTTTTAATAATTTTTCGAATATCTCTTCGCGCAGGGCATACTTTCGGTTTACGGCATCGAACTGCGCTTTCGTCTTTAAGCCCGCGGCAAAGCCGTAAGAAGCAAGGCGGCGGTCTGCCGTATCGCTTCGGAGCTTTAAGCGATATTCGGCTCTCGCGGTAAACATGCGGTAGGGTTCTTTCGTGCCGAGCGTCACCAAATCGTCGATCAATACGCCGATATACGCTTCGTCGCGGCGGAGTACGAGCGGCTGCCATTCGGGTATCGTACGGAAATTGTTAAAGCCCGCATCCCTTTGCACCTTTTCGAGAGCGTCGTTCAAGCGTTCGGGAGACGAGCGCATATCGCCGGAAGAAGCGCACATGGGGCCGCAGATTTTCCGATGCGCTTTCGCGTAATAGCCCGCGTTGATGCCCGCGACGATGCCCTGCCCCGCAGCTTCTTCGTAGCCCGACGTTCCGTTGATTTGCCCCGCGTTGAACAATCCCGCGACGCGCTTCGTTTCGAGAGACGAAAAAAGCTGGGTGGGTTCGACGTAATCGTATTCGACCGCATAGCCCGGTCTCGACGGCACGGCGTTTTCAAAGCCCGGAAGCGTACGCAAAAACGCATCCTGCACGCTTTCGGGAAGCGAAGAGGAAAATCCGTTCAAATAAATTTCATCGGTTTCAAGGCTTTCCGGTTCTACGAAAATCTGATGGCGCTCGCGGTCGGCAAAGCGCACCACTTTGTCTTCGATGGACGGACAGTAGCGCGGCCCGATCCCCAAAATCTTTCCGCTGAAAAGCGGCGAGCGGTGAACGTTGTCGCGGATTATCCGGTGCGTTTCGCCATTCGTGTATACGATGTGGCAGGGTACGAGCGGGCGATCGACGGAAGTATTATCGTATGAAAACGGGATAACGTCGACGTCTCCTTCCTGCACGTCGAGCTTCGAAAAATCGACAGTCTTTTTAAGCACGCGGGGCGGAGTGCCGGTTTTCAGTCTCCCCGTCGTAAAGCCGAGCTTCCGAAGCGACTCCGTCAAACCCTGTGCGGCGGCTTCTCCGAGCCTTCCGCAGGGAGCGTCGTATTCGCCGATAAATATGCGTCCGCCCAAAAATGTCCCCGTCGTAAGCACGACGGCGCGCACGGGAACGACGCGGCCCCGCTCGGTTACGATGCCGGTGATTTTCAAGCGCATAGCCGCGCCGAGCGTTTCACCCCTCTTTTCGCCCGGTATCGTTCCTTTTTCCGCGCTCCCCTCCGAATGCGGCGGAAGCGGCGTCGAACTTTCCGCCGTCACGATATCGGTAACGGTGTCCATGAGCGTCGAAAGATTGGGTTCCGATTCGAGCGCTTTCCGTGCAAGCCCGGAATAGACGATTTTGTCCGCTTGAGCGCGCGGAGCGCGTACGGCCGGCCCCTTGCTTTTGTTGAGGAGGCGAAATTGAATAAGGGAAGCATCCGTGAGCTTTGCCATCTCACCGCCGAGTGCGTCGATTTCGCGGACGATATTGCCCTTTGCGATGCCGCCGATCGAAGGATTGCACGACAGGCGCCCGATCGATTCGATCGTCTGCGTTACGACGAGCGTCTTCAATCCCATGCGCGCGCACGCGAGGGCAGCTTCGATCCCCGCGTGTCCCGCACCGACGACTGCGACGTCATAAAAATCGTAAAAACCGGACATGTCAGCCTTGTCGTCTTTTTCTCAAAATGCGGACGATGAACATAATGACCGTCATGCCGACGACGGGCGTCATGACGGAAATGAGGAATCCCGAAAAAAGGAAAAAGGGCTTCACATAGCCTAAAACGATGCCGAGCGCGGTAAGCGCAAACCACGCGATCACTTCCCATACGGGCGTGTATTCGTTTCCCGCGTCGTCGCCCGACCAAATAAAATCGGAGATGAGATAGCCTGCAGCGCCGCCTATCCACAAAAAAATCACATAGACCGCACCGAGATTTTCACCGGAAAAGGACGAACAGCCGGTAAACACGAGCGGAAGAGAGAGGAGCAGCGCGGATACGAAAGGTTTGGATTTCATACGCAGTGCAACACTATCACATCGCCGTTTTTTCTGCAATATTTTTTCTTACAATATTTTTCTTTTTATACGTTTTATGCTATAATACGACGCGCAAACCGTTTATCATAGGTTCAATCTCATACCTTCGGAGGCTGCACATGCAGACAGAATTGCTTTCGCCCGACATCGAAACCCTCGTCAAAGAAGAACGGTATGCCGATGTCGCTCGTTTTCTGAGTACCCGTCATCCGACGGAAGACGCCGAACTCATCGAAGGATTGGAGCCTGAAGAGATATATAACCTGTTCAAAAAGCTCGAACCGCGTACGGCGATCGACATTTTCCGCGAACTGCCCGATACGCTCCAATCGGAAACCGCAGAGCTTTTGAGCAACGTAGAACTCACACGGCTGCTCAAAATACTGCCGCCGGACGAACGCACCGACCTCGCAAAATCGATTTCGGAAGACCGGCTCGACGAAGTGCTCCCGCTTCTCGCGCAAAAAGAGCGCGACGAAATCAAAAAGCTTTCGTCTTACCCCGAAGGAACGGCAGGATCGGTTATGACGACCGATTACGTCGCGTTCCCCGAATCGTTTACGGTACAGGAAGCGATCAACCGCATACGGCTTGAAGGCGCGCAAAGGGAAGCGGTATCGGTTATATTCGTGCTCACCGAAGAAAGAAAACTGTGCGGCTACGTAACGCTCACCGATTTGATCCTTGCGAAACCCGCGGCAACGCTCGCATCCATAAAAAAAGAACCTGTAGCGGAAATCACGGCGGACGCGGATCAGGAAGAAGCGTCGTTTAAGATAACGAAATACGGCCTCCTCGTTCTCCCCGTCGTCGACAGTTCAGGGCTCCTCATCGGCATCATCACGCACGACGATGCGATGGACGTCGTCGAAGAAGAACGCACGGAAGATATGGAACGCTTTATGGCGATCACCGGCAAACATCAGGAAACGTCGTACTTGAACACGTCAGCGTGGGCGCATTTTTCACGGCGCGTCATCTGGCTCGTCGTACTTGCAATATTCGATTTTTTTTCGGGCGCAGTACTGCAGACATACGAAAACACGATCGCGCACCTCATGCTCCTCACGTTTTATATGCCCATGCTCACCGATATGGGAGGCAATACCGGAAGCCAAGCCGCGACGGTTATCGTCAGGGCACTCGCTCTGAAAGAAATCGATAAGCGCGATATACTGCGCGTAATATGGAAAGAGCTCCGCATTTCGATCATGCTCGGCCTCGTACTCGGAGCGATCGCGTTTTTGCGCGTCAATCTTATGAGCGGCGGTACGACGATCCCCGCCTCTCTCACCCTCGTACAGATAGGAGTTGCTATTGCGTTCGCGCTCGCCGTACAGGTTATCTCCGCAACGATCATCGGTGCGGCGCTTCCGCTCGTTTCGGCCGCAGTCAAAATCGACCCCGCACTCGTTGCAAGTCCCGCGCTCACGACGATCGTCGATATCACAGGGCTTTTGATTTACTTCGGCATTACCAAAGCGATGCTCGGCATATAGCGTGAACACCTATGTTCCGATCACGTTCGCGCCCTGTGCTCGACGCGTAGAGCATCGTCTTCGACCAATATCGCTTCATCGTTGGCGATCGCAAGCAAATTGAGCGAAGCCGAATATTCGTCGATTATTTTTTTCGCCGGCACACGTATCAGCGGCGCCGTGAAGCAAGCCACGCGAACAGCTTTATGCCCCCATCTTCGACATCGTCGTTCAAAACGTATATCCACGACGCATGTCCGTCAAAGCGATACGGATTGCCTTTTTTGTCTTTATAGGCGCCGCTTAGATCAAGGACGTTGTCGTAAACGACGTAATGCAAATCTTCGGGATGCAATTCTCGCAGACGCGATACGGTCGCGCCGTCGTACTTTTCCATCTTAATTGTGTCGTCGTCTTTTGCCCGCGTAAACCACAGCGGAACTTTCACAAGTTCGCCGAGCTGACTGTCCGTAATTTTTTTATCGGGATAGGCTTCGCACACGGGAAAAGCCGCCGCAAAAAAATCGGGATATTGCAAAAGCATATTGAGCGTCATATAACCGCCGGCCGAACAGCCGCCGACATATATGCGATCAGGGTCGATGTACGGATGCTCTGCAATACATTCGTCGATCAATCCTTTTACCGCCTCGCTGTAATATGAAACGCTTGCCACGGGATTTTTTTTATCGGATTTGATTTTCAAATCGGTTTTAAAAATAGCATTGGCTGTTTTGAGAAACGGATTCAGTATGTTTTTTGCCGTTCCTTCAATATCGACGGGAACCCAAAGCCGCTTTCCCCCGACACCCTTGCTTGTCGATTCGAGCCACGCCGTCGGAGCTTGCGGAACGAGGACTGCCGCACCGTTTTCGAAATACGACTGAATTTTTTGCCCCGCGAGGTTCACCGCCTTCGTGCCCAAAATCGGCATATACGGATTATTGCCGCCTTCGGCTATACCGTGAAACCAAACGATCAGCGGAATTTTTTTATCGCTTTGATCGGAATTTGTCGGCGCCCAAAACGCATACTGCATATCCGTATCGCCGGATGTAAAATCGAACATCGTAAAGCGCGCAGCCTCAGGACATACGGCGGCACTCCGTTTTTTTATCGTAAAGCCGAGTTTTTCGTTTTCAATTTTTAAACCGTAGAGCGTCCCTGTATAAAAGACGGCTTTTATAAAAGGATTTCCGGAAGATTCCTCCGGTTCAACGGAAAGTTTCAGCGTTATATGATTTCCTTCACCCTCGATTTTATTGCCTCGCGAGTCGGAAAGATACGCGTCGACAACATCGCGCTCGCCTTTTGAAAAACCGGAACCGCGCCGCGCCTGCTCTTCCGGCGCAAAAATTTTCGTAACTTCAAAATCTTTCGCTCTGACGGCATCGGCTGAAAAAGTTTTGTCGATATTCATTATCACCGTGTCGGCGACGGGTCCCCAATCGTAGGCGCCGACGACAAGTACATATCGATTTTTTGCTGGCTCCGCAGAGCCTGTGAAAACCGTAACCGTGTCCGCTTCTTCCGCAGCAAACGGCAAGAGACAAAAATGCAATAAACATATCGCAAGAAAAATTTTATCAGCTTTGCTCATAAAATCAAGTATATACTATTCTCATACGTATCGCTACAGCGAACTCCGCGACGGAGATGATGTATGTGAAAAACAACAAGGAGGCGGAAAATATTTTTCTTCAATAATTTTTTCGATATTTTTTCATTTCATGTTTTTTTCGTTTCATTGCAAAAATCGTTCGGAAACTATACAATAGAACGCTATGGATTTACTGAAAAAACTCGAAGACTGCAAAAAACGCTTCGACGAATTAAGCGCGCGCGTTATGGATGGCGATCTTGTTAAAGACGTCGAAAAATACAAAGACGTCATGCGCGAACACGGTCATCTCTCCGAGCTCATGGAATTATACGGCGAATACAAAAAAATACTCGACGGCATTGAAAGCGATACCGAATTGATCACGAACGAAGACGACCACGATCTGAAAGAGATGGCGAGGGAAGAACTGAAATCGCTCGAAGAACAAAAGCCGCTGCTCGAAGAAAAAATAAAATTAAAACTCATTCCGCCGGATCCGCTCGACGAAAAAAACATCATCGTCGAAATACGAAACGGCGTCGGAGGAGACGAAGCGTCGCTGTTCGTCGCCGACCTCTACGAAATGTACGCGCGCTTTGCGGAGATGAAAGGCTGGAAATACGAAATTATGAATTCGACGTCGACGGAGGTTGGCGGCTATAAAGAGATTTCGTTTTCGCTTTCCGGAAAATTCGTATACGGCACGCTCAGATGGGAAGGCGGCGTACACCGCGTACAGCGAGTTCCCGCAACGGAAGCGCAGGGGAGAATCCACACGAGCACGGTAACGGTCGCAGTCCTTCCCGAAGCGAGCGAAACCGATATCGTCATCAAGCCGGAAGACGTGCGCATCGACGTGATGCGGGCGGGCGGGCCGGGCGGACAGTGCGTCAACACGACGGATTCCGCAGTACGCCTCACGCATATTCCGACGGGACTCGTCGTCATCCAGCAGGACGAAAAAAGCCAAATCAAAAACAAAGCGAAAGCATTCCGCGTTTTGCGCGCGCGCTTGTTCGATTTGGAAGAGAGCAAAAAACGGGCGGAACGGGATGCGGCGCGTAAATCGATGGTCGGGAGCGGTGACAGAAGCGAACGCATCCGCACGTACAATTTTCCGCAAAACAGAGTGACCGATCACCGCATCAATTTGACGCTGTACAAGCTCGACCAGTTTATGCTCGGCTATATGGACGAAATGCTCGACGCACTCAACGTGTACGCAAAAGAAGAGCAGCTGAAAGCGGACGTAAGCGAACTCGCACACGATTAGCGGATAAAAGCGCACAGCGGCGGAACAAAAGCGTGACCATCAAAAACGCAAGAGACGAAGCGATAAAAAAATTAATAAATTCTCCGACGGCTCAGCTCGATGCGGACGTTCTTTTATCGCACACGATCAAGTGTTCGAAATCTTTTTTACTCGCACATCGGAATGACGATTTGACCGATGCGCAGTACGGCGCATTTATGTCCGCAATCGCGCTTCGCCAAACGGGACTCGCAGTCGCCTATATCACGGGGCACAAAGAATTTTATAAACTCGATTTTATCGTCACACAAGACGTCCTCGTTCCGAAGCCGGACACCGAAACGCTCGTGGAAAAAGCGGTCGAAGGCATCAAAGAGCTTGTACGAAATAAAATGACGAGTACCGGCAAAGCGGTACGGACTGCCGAAACGACGAAACAAAACGAAGGGGGACAAACCGACGATACGCTCCGCATCGCCGATATATGCACGGGAAGCGGCTGTGTCGGCATCGCGGCAGCTCGTGAATTGAACGAGTGCGGAATCTTTTGCGAGCTTACGCTTACCGACATTTCTTCCCGCGCTCTTGAAATCGCAAAGCAAAACGCATCTCGGCTTTTAACGAAAGCGCAATTCGAACGCACGGCATTCGTCTCAGGCGATCTGCTCGCCGCGATTTCGCCCTTCTCCCTCTTCGACGCGATACTCGCAAATCCGCCTTACGTGCCGTCCGATGAAGTGACGGAATTATTAAAAGACGGAAGAGGCGATCCGGCTCTCGCCCTCGACGGAGATACAGACAGCGCGCTCGGTGTACGGCAAAGTTCGGACGGTCTTGCGATCACGAGGCGCCTCGTAGTGCAAGCGTATGAGCGCCTCGCACAAGGCGGTGTGTTTTTTCTCGAAAGCGACGAATACAATGCAAAGGAAGCCGCTCACCTGATGAAAAAAGCCGGTTTCGTCCGCGTCGAAACGCACTGCGATCTGTCGGGCAAGCCGCGCGTAACGACAGGCCGCCGAGCGGCATCGTTTATTTTCTGCAGTGCAGCCATGTGAGTTCGTGTTTATTATAATTCAAATGTATGACACGGCTGTCGGGAATGACTGCAAATTTTTCCACAAGAGGCCAATCGATATCGCCCTGCATTTTTATCGTACAGATCATATTCCGGCAAAGCCCGCTTGAAAGCCATGTGCCGATCCAATCGTAAAGCCTCGAAGGATAACATATCACATCGCTGAAAACCCAATCGCACGCTCCGACATCCTCGGGCTTGAGCGTAAAGGCATCGTGCTTTAAAAATTCGACGCAGGGATGCTTCATAAGCCCCGGCGCCAACTCCGCACGGTCTACCGAAAACACCGTGCAGCCCGAACCGGCAAGCACCCACGTCCAACCGCCGGGGCTTGCACCCGCATCGAAACAGCGCTCTCCGGCACACGGCGCTTCACAGCCGAAAAAAATCCGCATAAGCGTCAACGCTTCATAGAGTTTCAAATATGCGCGGCTCGGCGGATCTTCGTGATTTTCCGCAAACCGAATCGCACCGGCAGGCAAAAGACTCGTCGTCGCTTCCGATGCGAGCATCTCATGTTCTCCGATGAGCGTATACAACCCGATGGGAGATGCGGGTATGCGCACGGGAAAGATGCGTTCTTTGAGATTGACATACGGAAGTTTTTCCTGAATAAGCGAAGCGCGCCTAAAAAAACGATACTGATACGGAGCCCAAGAGCGCTGCATATCGGTAAGAGCGTGCGCCCCATCCCCTATCGAATCGAAACCGATCACAAGAGGCGAAAGCATAGCCGTGCGGCACCAATACGGCGTGCAAAGACTCGAAGCGCCGTTTTCCGAAAGCGTATTTCCGTTTTCTTTCCCATCGCCTTTAAAATTATTAATTAATAAATTATCGATATGCGGAACATAGAGCAGATCTCCGTATTGCGCGGAATCGCGTAAATCGCAAAAAAAACGTTCGCGAAGTTCGGAAACGAGCATATCGTACATGTCGGGAAACGATAAAAATGCGGCACCCGGTAATTTTTTTACACTACTTGGCATACGGAGCCGACGATTTGATTTTCGACCCTTTGTTCATCGGCAGCGTCGGAAAGGCCTGCGACATATTCGGAAAGGTATACGGAATCGGGAGAGCGGAGAATACTGAAGCCGATTTCCGTCGCGCCTCTGTCTTCTTTTACCCAGCGCGGATGACAGAGCAGCGTAAAAGCGGTTTTGTGCATTTCGCCCGAAATGTGCGAAGGCATCACCCTTATCTCATAATCGCTGTCGAGGTCTATGACGACGGGAAAAGGATAATGCACTTTGCAGCCTTCCCTGCTTATGTTGTCGAGCACGCCGGGCAGGGCGCAGATTTGCGGAGCGTCTATTCTGCCGATATCGTCGTATCGAATCGATTTTCGAGCGGCGGCACACATAAGGACAGTATGGCCGTTTTTATGCATATAGTCAACACGCTCATCGAAGCGTGTCGAAGCGCGAAATTCCCCATGCAACCTTGCAACGGGCGCGAAGCACAAAGTTCCGCGCGCTGAAATCGCAAGTCTCTCTTCCGCTCAATATTCGGCCAATATCCTTTCGAGCTTTTCTTTTCCGATGATCTTCATAAAGCTTGCAAGGCGCGGTCCCTGCTCTTTACCGATGAGCACGCGATACATAATGCCGAAAAGCTCTTTCGGCTTAATGCCGCATCCGACTGCCGCATCGTAGATCTTTTGCGAAAGCTCCTGCTCTCCGCTTTCTTCGACAAAGGGCAGCACATCGCTTTTCATCTTTTCGACGACCGCTTTTTCCGCGTCGCTTAACGCGACCGCCCCGCTTTCGATCCGGAGCGCAAATTTAAAATCTTCCGGCGCGCATTCGGTGATCCAATACCACGCGCACTCGCATCTCCGCTTCAAACAGTCTTTTTGTTCGTCCCGCACGTCGCCCAAAGATGCGATAACCGCGTCGATGTCGCCGGAATACGTCTGTAAAAGCGTCGTGAGCATTCTGAAGCCGATTTGATAGGGCATGACGCTCGGCATCGCCGGCTCCACTTGAGAAAGCAAATAGACGCGCTTTTCGTGATTTGCGACGTCGTCGTTTTTCGCCTGTTCAAGCCCCCACGCGATGCGCTCGGTGCGGTCGTACGCTTCATACACCGTGATGACGTCGAGGTCGAAGCTGATCGCAAATTCGTGATCGACTTTATTGACGGCAAAAATATAGCGCAGCACTTCCGGCTGGTAGACGGCAAGCGCGTCGGGAAGTGCGATGACTTTGCCCTTCGACGACGACATCTTTCCGGGGATCCCCTTTAAGCCGACAAAATCGTACTTCATCGTAACCGGTGCATCCCAGCCGTACACTTTTTTCGAAACGAGTTTTGCCGTATCGTAAGAACCGCCGGGACTCACGTGATCTTTTCCGCCCGGCTCGAACACCACCTTTTCTTCGTTCCATCTCATCGGCCAGTCGACTCTCCAGCCGAGCTTAAAGCCCTTCGACGTGCGGAGGTCTTCCGCCGCTTCGTGTCCGCATTCGCACTTGTACGATACGCCGTATTCGCCGTCGTAGCCGGTGATCTCCGTCGTGTCGCGATCACACTTCGAACAGAACACCGAAACAGGCCAATACGCTTCGTCGGCTTTCATCTTGTGCGCGTCGTCGCGGTATTCATTCAGACACGATTTAATAAGTTCGCGATTTTGCATCGCCTTTTTCATACCTTCGGCGTAGCGATTTTCGCGGTAGCGTTGAGCTTGATATAAAAATTCGGGATGAATACCGACTCTCGGAAGCTCCCGCTCGATATCGACTTCGTGATGGCGCGCATAGTTTTCATCGCGCCCTGTCGTATCAGGCACCATCGTGATTGGAAAGCGCAGATATTTTTTCAGCTCGTCCTGATTCGGCATGTTCGCGGGCACTTTGCGGAATACATCGTAATCGTCCCATGAATAGATAAATCGCACGTTTTTGCCGCGGTCGCGCAGCGCGCGCACGACCAAATCGACCGTGATGATTTCGCGGAAGTTCCCGATATGCACGGTACCCGACGGCGTTATGCCCGAAGCGCAGGTATATAAATCGCGTTCGCCCCGTTCCGAAACGATATTGTCCGCGACGCGGTCAGCCCAATGGCACAAAAGTTTTTTATCGACGCTCATAACAGTCCCTTATTAAAAATTATTCGTGCGGAGGGTTTAATACCCCGACGCTCGCGTCGGGGTTGTTGATTAATTATTATTCCGACCGATCGACGACACATATAGCCGCTTATAATAGCACGTGTTCGTAAGAAAGACAACGGCTTATTCAAAAAGTTTATTCTTCCGCGCAAAAAGGAGCTTAAAGTCATCATCTCCCATATCTTTCAGAACTTCCTGCTGTACCCGTATCGTCTTTTTAAAATAATACATATCTTGATGCTTCTCAGCTTCATTTTTATCGGCAAATTTTATTAATGTATCCTGCCCCGTCTACCTTCTTTCTCTCCGCCCTTTCACCAGTGAAATCCGTATACGGTAACAGATTCGTATTTTTTTCCGGGAAGCAAAACGCACGACGGAAAGTGCGCGATATTCGGTGAATCCGGAAAACATTCGGTTTCAAGGCAGAGTGCGCTGTACTTGCCGTAGACGCGTCCGTTTTTGCCGTGCACGGCTTTCAGCATATTGCCGGTATAGAGCTGTATGCCTTCCGCATTCGTGTCGACCGTCATCGTCCTGCCCGATTGGGGATCGCATAATTCGGCGACACGGATGATTTTTCCAGCCGATTCGGGAACTCCGCTCCTTCCGTTTTTTTCGTCATAAATTTTCGTAACAAAGCAGTCGTCGTAGCCCGCAGCTGTTTTTTTAATATCGCGTCCGATTCGTTTTTCTTTTAAAAAATCGTACGGCGTATCTTTTACAGAAAGGATTTTTCCCGTCGGGATCAAAGCGCTCGTGCATTCGAGATAGGAAGAACAGTCGAGTTTTAAAACGTGATTTTCGATCGTGCCTTTTCCTGCAAGATTAAAATACGAATGATTGGTAAGGTTTACGGGACAGGCTTTATCGCTCGATGCGGTATAGCGGCAGGTAAGATTGTTTTTTTCGTCGAGGAGGTAGCGTACTTTTACGCGCATGGTCCCCGGAAAGCCCTGCTCTCCGTCTTTCGAAACGCGCGTAAATTCCACTCCCGCGTATTTATCGGTCGAAACGATTTTCGCTTTCCACACTTTTTTGTCCCAGCCGTCAAAACCTCCGTGCAACATATTGCGCCCGTCGTTTTTATCGAGCGTGTACTGTTTTCCGTCAAGTGTAAACGAAGCGTTTTTGATCCTGTTTGCAAAACGCCCGACAAAAGCGCCGAAATAGCTCGTGTCGGAAATATAGCCTTCGAGCGTCGAATAGCCGAGCGCGACGTCGGTTTCGCTGCCGTCAGGATCGCGCAGCACGATACTCGTAATCCTGCAGCCGTAATCCGTAACGGAAAAGGACATGTGCTTGTTTTTGACGGTAAAAAGAGAAACCTTTGTTCCGTCGGAAAGCACGCCGAAATTTTGCACCGTTGTTTTCATATCTTCCCCCATAAAAATTTTTGAGAACCGTCAAAAATCCAATCGATTTTCCAGCGGTCTTTACTGCATATCGAGTATCATTTGCACTTCGGTTTTCGAACACGAAAGCTGTTTTGCGATCTGTTCGATTGCGAGTCCCATCTCCGCCATCTCGAGCACTTGCTTTGTAAAATTCTTTTTCGGTATGATCGGCGTTTCCGAAAAGTACACGTCGGGTTTTATGACAGGCACTTTCGCATACGACGTTCCGTCCCTCATCACGTTCATCTCGGTCTTTGTACGCACTTCTTCTTGCCTGTCATCGAAGAGAGAATGCTGCCTTTCCGAAATCGCTTCACCCTCTCCCGTTACGGCATAGGACGCATCGGGGGCGGGACGGGAGCGAGGAGCGTTTTTTTTGTAAGTGTTCGCAGCGCGGCGGGAGACTTCGGAAACCGCCTTTTTATCAAGCGTATCGCGGAGAGCGGACACCGAAATCTTTTTCGCTTCTTCGCTTCGAGCAAGCGCTATCCTTCTATCCGCTTCTTCGATGAGGCGATTCAGCTGCTTTTTTCTATCGTCGATGATATCGATCGCGCGGACGGTATTATTGTTGATGTCGCGGATCATATTGTCCATTTCGGCTCTCGTTTTTTCGATAACATCGTCGGGCGAAAAGAGGCGCTTAAAGCGGATGAGAAAGATGACCCAGAGAGCGACATTGATCGCAACGATCGCAAATAAAACCGTCGACACGCCTACCTCGTAATATCTATGTGCTGTCCGATATAAGATTCCCGTACGATGCACTCGCACCCTTCTTGTTTTTTTTCGCGCTTTCCGTCTTTACCTTTTTTTTCAGCCTCGCCGTGAGAAGGAGACGAACCGTCGTTTTTTACGGCGCGCGATTCGGCTTCCGATCCATCCGATGCGGGACGGGAGACGCGATCGACTTCTTCCAAATTTTGCCGAACGATATTTTGCTGTTGCATCGCTTCGGCAAGCCTGCCGCCGTCTTGGGCATGCGCGGCGTTTTGCGCGATATTCGCCATTTGAGAATACATCGTCTGCAAGTCAATTGGTTGTATAGCCATCGGGTCCCTTTATCTTCGAAGCAGCCTCGTATTTGCCGCGCTTGACGAAATTATTGTCGAAATAGAACGTTACGCCCGACACTTCGTTGTGCACTTCATCGAGTACGTCGCGCACATAGATTTTGACGCCCGCGTACACCGTTCCCGACGCTTTCACTTTTCCGACCGCTTTCAATTCACGCAAGTGTTCCTGCAGCGTTTGAATTTCTTCGGTCATCTCCGCCGATTCCGAATCGATCTGCGCTTTGCGCTCTTTGAGTTTCGTAAGATTGTCTTCTTTTTCTTTCGGAAGCGAGCGGCGTATCTTTTTTTGATTTTCGAGCGTCGAAATATCGAGTTCGAGATTTTCAAGCTCTTTGACAAGCGCTCCCTGCTTTTCCTGCAAGCTGTCGAGGCGCTGCTTCGCTCTCGGATCGAATCCTACTTCGAGTATCGTTTCCGCTCCCCCTCCCGGTGAGCCGATACTCTTTGCGGAAATCTCTTCCGTCGCAAACAAGTGCCCGCCCATGATCTGCGCTTTTTTCCCGCTCAAAACGATGCTTTTCATCGCCATCACTTCCGAATTCATAATACTGTCGGTAACGATGACGGACTCATCGACTTCGACTTTCGCCGCCTGTATGAATTTCGCCCACAGCGATTTTTTACTCGTCAGCGTTCCGCCGTTTTTACCGAATATGCCCTGCTGCACGATGATATTGCCGCCGGCGTTGATTTTACAGTTGCCGACCGTGCCGCCGACTTCGACATTGCCCGACGCGTCCACGTTGAAACCGTCTTCGACGCTTCCGCGTATGATGACGGAGCCGAGGAATTTGATGTTTCCCGTTTTGATGTTGACGCTCATGAGCTGGAGTACGGGTTCCACGGTAATCTTGCCGGCAAAGAGCATGACCTGGCCGTCGGTATCGGCGATCACCGTCATACCGTCGGGAGCGAGCGAAACGTTTTGCCCGAGCGGGATGGGAATATCTTTTCCGTTTTTCGCTTCGGTATAGCGCCCCAACAGCGTTTTGCCGGGTCTTCCCTTTTCCGCGGGAATTTTTTGTGCAAGGCGTCCGCCCTTGATGACGTTTTGAATGAGGTTCAGCTCTTTAAAATCGACTTGCCCCGTCGCCGATTCGGTCGCACGCAGTTTTTTCGGATCCGTTTCGAAATCGTACGCGATGTAGGCGTCTCTGCCGTCCTGTGCGGGAGTACCGGCGGCAACTTCGTACGGAGTTTCGTATACGGGATCGTCGACAAATGCTTCGATTTTATCTTCTTCGAAACCGGTGACGATACCTTGAGCGCGAAGCGCCCGCTCGATCATCGAATAAGAAACATCGGCACCGCTCATCGCAGGAGCCGATGCGACGATCTCCGCTTTCATTTCGTCGCTTGAAATGCTCACCGAAACGCTCGCGTCTCCGGCTGCTATATGCTTGTAGATGCCGACTTCTTCATAGCGGCCGGACGTCCCCTGTTTGATATATTTTTTTACGAGATCCTCTTCTACGGAAACCGTATCCGGCCGCACGAGCGCCTGCATGACGTCTTTGCCGTCGACGGCTTTTCCCGTTCCCGTAGGAAGCAAAACTTTCAGCATGATCCTGTCGCCGAAATGGCGGACGTAATACGCGCCGTCTCTGTCAATTATCTTTTCTTCAGCCGATTCCTCGTCCGCTCCGAAGAGATCGTCCTTTGCGGTCTTATGTTTTACATGAGCCGTATTCGGATTTTCATAGATGCGAAGACGCCACGGCTTTTTGCCGAAACCGAGAAAACCGTTGCTTCCCTTTTCGACGACTTCGTATTCGAGATCAACGGCCTTCGTGTCGAGTTGGACTGCGGCGTCGGCGAGCGCTTCGTCGATACTTTCGGCATGGACGTCGACGTTGTGCAGCTGCTTATCGCGTTCCAAGAGGAGCTGCATATCCGCACGCATTTTCTCGAGCGATACCATCACATGATCCCTTTCCTGAGATTCGTCAATTTTGCGCGCATTCTGAGATTCGCTTTTGTGTGCAATTGGGAAATGCGCGACTCGCTTACGTTGAGCACTTGCCCGATTTCTTTAAACGTCAAATCTTCGTGATAGTATAAAACGATGACCATCTTTTCTTTTTCAGGCAATTCGTTTATCGCTTGTACGATCACTTTTTTGATCTCTTCGCGCTCGACGATCGCATCGGGGTTCATGCTCGACGGAGATTCGATGCTGTCACCGATCGACGCGTTCGCCGCATCGTCCCCGTTATGCCACACGTCGTTGAGAGAAAGCACGCTCGTTCCGGACACTTTCATGATGATGCGGTGATAATCGTCTTCGCTTACGCCGAGCGATTCCGCGATTTCCGCGTCGCTCGCCGTCCGTCCGAGCCGCGATTCGAGCGTATTGATCGCGTCCTCTATTTCGCGCGATTTTTGACGAACTGAGCGCGGCACCCAATCGATCTGCCTGAGCTCATCGAAGATCGCGCCGCGGATACGGGTAACGGCGTATGTTTTGAATTTGACGTTTTTCGACGGATCGTATTTTTCGATTGCATCGAGCAGACCGAATTGACCGAAGCCGACGAGGTCATCGAATTCGACGCTGCCGGGCATACCGACGGACACTTTTCCCGCGACGTATTTAACAAGCGGCATATACTGCCGTATAAACGCGTCGCGCAGCGCCTGCGATTTCGTCTTTCGGTATTCTTCCCAGAGTCTGTCTTCTTCTTTTTCGTCGTTTACCGGGTCTGCCATACTATGCACCTTTCTTATGTTTCTTTATCCTTCGCGAGCGCGGTGCTTATCGCTTTCGCCATAAGCGTCGTATCTTTTTCACTGTATTTGCTCGCCTTATCGGATTTTTTCGTTTTGTCCGAAGCGGCGGAAAAAGCGGTATCTTCGACGATCTCTCCGGACGGGGCCAAATCCTCAAGATCGGGTAAATCGTCGAGCGTATCGTCTTTGAGCGAAAAACCGTCGTCGGAATCGACTCCCGCTTCTTTCCCCGAAATCGTCCGTGCGTTTTCATGCAGCTGCACGGGAACGAAACCGTCATCCGGCTGCTCCGTCCGATCCGCAGATAAAACATCTCCGTTTACCGCATGGATCGTATCGACCGTTCCGTTTTCACTCGAAGCACGGGCGGAACGACTTTCTTTTTCTCCGCCTGCATAATCATCTTTGTTCAGCATCTGATGGTTTTCGCCGACATAAAACTCAGGCGATCCCTCTTCCGTCGGAAGATCTTCGTCCTGCACAACGATATCGATATTGTTTTCCGGCGCCCCTCGCTGCGCTTCGCCCTCACCTCCCGCCGACGCATCGATATTCAAAAACGTCGAACCGATAAACTGCACGGCAAACCCCACGACGGCAAATACCGCCGAGAATATAAAAGCATAGAGCAACATACGCCCGATACCGCCGCGGGAAAAAAGACCGAAAAAAAACGAGATGAGAAAGCCGGCGAGAGCAAAACCTGCGATAAACCGAACCTGCTTCACCACACCTCCCTAAAAACTTTTGCAGGTAATTGCAGCGAAGCTTCAAGCAAGGTGCAACTTCCGAAAAAGTTTTTAGCCGTGCGCGAGAGCGCACACGGTAAATATGCGAGTTTGCAAAATCAGTACATCGTATTCATAATAATTTTTATCAAAACAATACGTATGCACGTTTTCTGCAAACATCCATGCAAACTCGCGATAAGAACGCTGCGATTTCGAGCAATGCGCAGAAATCGCGAGTGTCTCCGATAAAAGAAAAACGCTTCAGCGTTTTTTGGCTCCAGACTCCAACAACGGCGATATTGCAGACGTTATTTTTTATCCTACCTCCTCATAAAAACTTTTACTGCTTATTATATACCATATAATAATAAAAATACAATGCCGCTTTCGCGACGGCACACATACCGCTGATTTTTCCGTCCGCACTCGCCCCTGCCGAACACCCGCAGTTTGCAGTGCATCCCTCGTTCCGCGACAATGCTCAGCGCTTTCTGCGCAAAAACTTTTTCAAAAAATTCGATACACCTTCGTTTTCCGCAGGCTCCGTTTTTTCGATGCGCCCTACGATGTGCTTGATGCACATTGAAGGCTTCGATGTCGGATTGATGACGATAAAGGGTTTTTGCCGGATGACCGAAGCCTGTACGACAGGATCGTCGTACACAAAGCCGATGTAATCGACTTTGTAGTTCAAAAACTGGCTCACGATCGTGATGATGCGCTCGGAGATGCGCTTGCCTTCGTCCGCCGAATGCGCACGGTTTACGAGCAGCTTTAAGTTGACCGGATGCTCGACGATTTCCGTCGTAATGATTTTAATAATGCCGTATGCGTCGGTGATCGCAGTCGGTTCGGGCGTCGTAACGACGTACACTTCATCGGCGGCGGCGACGAACTGCAAAACGTTGTTCGTGATGCCCGCTCCCGTATCGATGATGATGATATCGGCGGAACCGAGAGACGCGAATTGCTTTGCAAAATCTTCAAGCTCTTTGACGGAGAGGTTTGCGATTTTTGAAAGCCCGTTTGCACCCGCGATGAATTTGATATTGAATTCGGTATCGAGGATGATCTCTTTCATCGTCTTTTTTTTATCGATGACGTGCATGAGATTGTAGGGCGGCACTTGATTGAGCAGCACATTGATGTTCGCCATGCCGAGATCCCCGTCGATCAAAATGACACGCTTGCCGGTCTGCGCGTAGGCTATAGCCATGTTTACGGCTATATTCGATTTACCGACGCCGCCTTTGCCGCTCGTGATCGCGAGGATGCGCGTTTTATGCGCGTCTTTTGCCGAAGACGTCCTCTTTTTTTCCTGAGCGCTGTCTTTCATCAATTCACGCAAACCTTCTGCCTGTTCTTCCATAACCTTATTCTCCAAATTCATCTTCAATATGCACGCGATCGACATCGAAGCCCGAAAGCCTGATGAGAAACTCGACGACGTCCGCACGGTGGATGTCCCGCACGACTTTTTGCCCGTCGGCGATGTATGAAATTTTTTTGTTTTTTTCGTGGAGTACGCTGATGATGTTTCCGTACTGTTTCGATTCGTCGCACTTCGTCACGATGACGGAATTGTATCCGAACTGCTCGTAATTTTGCATGATGTTCGCCAAATCCTTGGCTTTCGTAGAAGCGGCGACGGCGAGGTATATGTCCGGTTTCATTCCGCGCACATCGAGAACGGCTTTCATCTTGCCGATATTTTCGGTATCGTTCGGACTGTAGCCGCTCGTGTCGATAAAGATCGCGTCGAGGTTTTCGCGCTTTTCGTCGTAGAGCTTTTTCAAGTCTTCGACCGTTTCCGCTTTTTCGAGTTCCGTTTCAAAGATCGTGCTGTACGAAGCGAGCTGTTCGTAAGCTCCGACGCGCATCGTATCGGTCGTGATAAATGCGAACGACGGAATTCTCCGTTCCTCTCTCTTCGCTTCGCTCACCATTTTCGTCGCAAGCTTTACGAGCGTCGTCGTCTTACCGACTCCCGTGGGACCGACGATAACGACGACGTGCGGCGGCCGCTGGATTTTTTCCGGCGCGATCGAAATCGTCTTCCCGATCCAATCGACGACTTTGCGTTCTACAGCTTTAAAATCGTCGAGAGAATCGAGCGTAAAATTCGATTGCAGCTTTTCGGTTATCTCGTTGATGTATGAAAACGTAAATTCGTTTTCTTCCAAAAGGCTTTCGATTTTTTTTATCGACGGATGCTTTTCCGAAGCGGCGAATGAAATGCTTTTGAGCTGCTTCGAAAAATTCTCCTCCATTTGCGTCATGCGGGCATTCAGTGCGGTATTGAAAGCCGTCATCTGAGCCGCGCGCAAAAGTTCGTCTTTTGTTTTATTGAACGCGGCGGCCGCATCGAGCGCATCCGTTCCGTCGCGTGATGAAATCCCTGTCGTACGCGCGACCGTATTTTTTTGCACGTCGTCTTCGCGGTCTACGGTATAGGACACTTCGACGACTTCTTTTTGACCGATGCCGAAAAATCCGCCCTTGAGCATCGTGCGTTTTCCTCGGATCGTATACTCGTTGTTGAATTTTTCAAAGAGTTTCGCTTTGCATTCGTCGAGCGTCCGACCCGTCATCTTCAATACGGGTGCATCCCGTCTGTCTGCGCTATACATTCTGTATCGTCACTCCTGCTTTTTCCTCTGCGATTTCTCCGAGTACTTCGACTTTTATGCTTCTGCCCGCGGCGATGATCTCTCTGTCGGAAATGACGATGATGTCGGGCATTTCGCGGTTCGTCATATTCCACACGAGGCGGCGCACGACCGACGAACACATGACGATCGGAAGACTGCCCTTGCTGCGAAGCGCGTTGTAGGCGCCGTGGATCGCGCGCTCCCACATCCGCAAATCGACAGGATCGAGGGCGACGAAAGGCTCCGTGCCCGCGCTCTTTGCGACATGATCGAGAAGGAGCTGCGACAGCCCCTGCGACAGGCTCATAACGCGCAGCGTATTGTCCTCGTCGACGTACTGCTTGCATATCTGCAGCCCCAGCGCTTCGCGCACTTTTTCGGCGAGGTCCCACGCGTTGTGCGTGACAGGTCCGAAGTTGGCGAGCGTTTCGAGAATGATAACGATGTTGCGTATCGAAACGCGCTCCTGCAAAAGCATCTTCAATACTTTTTCAATATCGCCGTAGGTGAATTTGCATTTTTCACTGTTGAGCACTTCGTCGACGACGACCGGATTCGTCTCTTTGATATTGTTGATGATCCTCGACACTTCCTGCCGACCGATGATTTCCGCCGCATGCGCTTTGATGATTTCCGTCAAATGCGTTGCGATGATCGTCGGAGGATCGACGACGGTATAGCCGTTCCGCTCGGCTTCGGCTCTTTTTTCTTCCGGCAGCCAAATCGCGTTCATACCGAAAGCGGGATCTTTCGTCTTTTCTCCCTGCAGCTCTTCGGTCACCGTGCCGTTGTTCATGCACATATAGTAGCCGAGCCTGATCGTGCTGCGTCCCGCTTCGATACCGCGTATTTTAAAACTGTATTCGTTCGGGTCGAGCGTCATATTGTCGAGGATGCGGATCGGCGGAACGATGAGTCCCATATCGAGAGCGGCTTCATGCCGTATGCGCCCGATCCGCTCGACGAGCTCCGCGCCGTTTTCTTTATCGACGAGGGGGATGAGCGCATAGCCGAGTTCGAGCGACAGCGTATCCAACGGTGCGATCGCCGCAGCGTCTGCAGGACTCGCTCCTCCCGTCTTTTCCTTTGCCGTCGCGGCTGCCGCCGCCTGCGCTTTTTCGCGCACTTGAGAAGAAGCAATACGGTATCCCATAAAAAAGAAAAATGCTCCGAGCAAAACCAAGAGCACCGTCGCCCCCGCACCGTTTCCTATAAACGCGATGCCCATAAATGCAAGCGCGGCTCCGACGATTTCGTAGATGTGCCCGTCGACCGAAAAATTTTTCGAAAGCTGTTTGTCGAAAGCTTCATCGGTACTGCTTCCCGTAACGATGAGACCGGTCGCAAACGAAAGCATGAGAGAAGGGATCTGCGACATGAGACCGTCGCCGATCGTAAGCTTCGCATAGGATAAAAGCGCGTCTCCCGCCGACATGCGGTTGATCGCCATACCGACGGCAAATCCGCCGAAGATATTTATCGCCGTGATAAAGATGCCGGCTTTGACGTTGCCCGAAACGAATTTCGAAGCGCCGTCCATCGTCGAATAAAAATCGACCGAGCGGTCGAGCGCTTCCTGCTCTTTTTGCGCTTCCTCTTCCGTTATGATGCCGCTGTTGAGCCGGTTGCCGATATCGAATTTTTTCGTACTCATCGAATCGAGGGAAAACCGTGCGGCGACTTCCGATACGCGCGTGGCCCCTTTTGTGATGACGACGACCTGCACGACGATCAAAATAATAAAAATTACAAAGCCGATGACGACAGGCGTCGCGCCGGTACCTCCTCCCGTAACGATATTTGCAAAGGCCTGCACCATCGCGCTTTGGCTTTTCGAAAGCCCCGCGGGATTTACGGGGTTCGCGAGGATGAGGCGCGTCGACGAAATATTGATACCGAGTCCGAAAAGCGTCATAAACAAAAGCACGCGCGGAAAGGTTATGAAATTCGTCGCGCGGGGCGTATACATGACGATGAGCAGGACGACGATCGAAAACGCGATATTGAGCGCCATCGAAAAATCGATGAGGATGCGAGGCATGGGTATAACGAGAAAGAGCGCAACGACGACGACTGCGACACCGACGATATTGCGCTGCAAAAAATTTAAAATGCTTTGATTTGAAATTCGTCTCGCTTCATCAGGCATCAGTCCCCACCCGCCTACTAAAGCCGTTTATGCAAATTCATAACATGAGCATAGATATCGGCAATAATTCTAAAGTATTCTTCAGGTATTATATCACCAACATTCGTGTTTGCATAGAGACCGCGCGCGACGGGGCGATTTTCCACGACGGGCACGTCGTTTTCTTCGGCTATCCTGCGCATGGAAAACGCGACTTCGTCTTCGCCCTTTGCCGTAACGCGCGGAGCTTCGTAACCGGCTGCCGCATCGTATTTGAGCGCGACGGCGAAATGCGTCGGGTTCGTGATGACGACATCGGATTCCCTGACGGCCTGCGGCATGTTTTGCTGCAGGATGGCGCGTTCGGCCTGCTGCAACCTGTTTTTTACTTCAGGATCGCCTTCGAATTCTTTGTATTCCTCTTTTACTTCCTGTTTCGTCATCTTCATCTGTTCCATAAATTCGCGCCGCTGCACAAAATAATCGGGGATCGCGATGACGAGAAAGACAAGGCTCGCCATTATTAAAATTTCCGCGCTCATGATGCCGATGTGGCGGATCGCCATGCCGATGCTTCCGTTTTGAATTTCGAGCATGAGAATCGGAACGTCTCGACGGAGCAGCATAAAAGCGAGTATCGAAATGACGGTCACTTTGCCGAGCGATTTCGCGACATTAAAAAGTCCGCGCAACGAAAAAAGCGTGTTGCGGAAATATTGGATGAAGTTCGGAACGATTTTTTGAAACTTCGGTTCGATCGTCTTCGTCGTAAAGATAAAGCTTCGGTTTTGAATGATATTTCCCGCAACTCCGCCTGCGATACCGATGATGCCGATCGGCAGAACGAGGCGTAAAAAAAAATAATAAAATGCGCGGGCGATCGCGGGATCGTTTACGCTCGATGAAGCGCAGCGCGAAAAATAATAACGGAAAATCGCCGCACATTCTTTGAGCATCGAAGGCGCAAGGACGATGAGGAGCACCACGCACAAAAGCATGACGAAAGCGCTGTTGAGTTCGGCGCTTTTTGCGACACGCCCTTCCTTCCGCGCTTTTTCAAGCTTGTATTCCGAAGGTTCTTCGGTCCTGCCTTCGTCTTCCGCAGCGAACCACTGCAGGTCGATATACAGATACGGCGGTACGGGAAGCACATCGTTCACGAAGAGCCTCCCGAAATGATTGCGATAAGAGATGTGACGCCCGCATTGAACGAGCGTTCGAAAAAATCGCACAATTGAGGCATGAGAGCTGCGATGACGAAAAACGACGTAAGCAAAAGCAGCGCAAATCCTTCGGACAAAAGATTCATCTGAGGAGCCGCTCGCGCAAGGATCCCCATGCAGATATTGATAAGCAAAAGCGTTCCCATAAGCGGAAGCGCGATAACGAGAGAAGCCGAAAAAAGCTCGGTGAGGCTTCCGACCAAAAAACGCACGATGCGCTCTTTCGCTTCGAGAAGCGCAAACACGTTCATCGATGCAAAGCTTGAAACCAGTCCGCGCAAAAACAATTTTTGAAACCACTTGCTCTGCAAAAAAAGCAGCATCGCGACGAGGTTCAAATACTGCCCCATAAGAGGGTTTTCGATTTGCGCGAGCGCATCGTACACTTCGGATGCGCTCAATCCCATTTGAAATGCGAAAAATTGACCTGCCGTGCTGAACGCGGAAAAAAGGATCGTGATAAAAAAACCGATGATGAGTCCGATCATCGCTTCGCCCGCAAGCAAAAACACATACGACAGATCGAAAAGACCGCTTGACGAAATATACGGAGCGTAGGATGAAAAATCGACGTGCGGAACGAGGGCGTATGCCATATAGCCTGCAAGCGCGACCTTCGCCGTCCTCGGCACCGAGCGCATCGAAAAGAGCGGCAGCGTCATCAAAAGCGCAAAACAGCGGACGGCAATAAGCAAAAATATCGGCGCATGACTTACGATACGATCGATCACCGCTTTCGTCCTTATCTCTAGCGCGCCATGAGCGGTATGAGATTAAAAAGAGAAACCGTATAATTTCTCAGATGCGTAAACATCCAGCCCCCCAACAGAGCCAACATCGCAAGGATCGTCAAAACCTTCGGCAAAAACGTCAGCGTCTGTTCCTGGATCGACGTCGTCGCTTGAAAGATCGCAACGACGAGTCCGATAAGCAGCGCGGCTCCGAGTACGGGAGAAGCGAGGATAAAAATTTCAAATACGCCGCCACGGATTAAATTGACAAGCTGCCCGATCGACATCACTACCATCCTTAACGCAACACGGAAACGAAAAGCTGCTGCGTCAAAAGTCCCCATCCGTCGACGAGGACGAAGAGCATCAGTTTGAACGGCATCGAAATCTGCACCGGCGGCAGCATCATCATGCCCATCGACATGAGAATACTCGCGACGACCATATCGATGATGATAAACGGAATGTAAAGCAGTACGCCGATTTTAAACGCGACGGTAAGCTCGTGCAAAATGTAAGCGGGCACGAGGATATGCGTCGGAACGTCGGCGAGCGTATTCGGCCGATCCATCCTCGCCATAGACATAAAAAGGGAAATATAGCTCGTATCTTCGGCCATCTGCGTATACATAAAAATGCGCATCGGAACTTCGGCTTCGCGGTACGCCTCTTCGACGCCGATTTCTCCGCTCGAAAGCGGACGGAACGAATTGTCGTACACCCTCGTAAAAGTCGGCCACATGACAAAGAGCGTCATAAAAAACGCGATCCCGTTGAGCACGGCGGTCGGCGGCACCTGCTGCAGAGAAAGCGCGCGTTTAATAAAATCGAGGACGATCGAAAAACGCAGAAAGCACGTCGTCAAAATCAAAATGCTCGGCGCGAGCGTGAGTACCGTAAGCAAAAGGAGCACTTGTACCGAAAACGCGACTTCCCTGCCCGTTTGAGGCTGCGTAAGGGTTATATCGACATTCGGCACGACAGGATTTCGCACATTGCGATTCATCTCCGTCGTCCCCCTCGCAGAGCGTTCGGGAAAATTATTATTCTGCTGAGCGGAAAGTGAAAGCGTACACAAAAGGAGAGCGAGAACGAGTGCCGCACGGACGATGCGCGACGCCCGCATTCGATACGCTTTTTTTCCGGAACCGATGCCGGACTTCGCCTGCACTAAGCGCGGTTTTCGCTCGGCGCAAGAAGGCGTCGGCTTGCCGCCGAAATCTTTGAGGAATCTCATATCAGTTTTCCGAATCGAGGCGGCTTCTCTGCGCCCGAAGCATATCGCGCGCTTTATCGCCGTCGCCGCTGAAAACGCTTTCGCCCTTTTTCGTTCCCTGCGGCATAAAGATCGAAAGGATATCGCCGAAATTTCGCGGACGCCTCACGTTTTGGCGAGTATCCGCATAGAGGTTCATCGCGTGTATCGTCTCTTTGTCCGTAACTTCTCCGATGAGATTGACCGCGTTGTCGGTAACGCCGATGAGATACGCTTTATCGTCGAGGAGCGAAACGACGTGCACCGATTTTCCCGGAGCGATCGACACGGAAGAGACGACGCGCAAAAATTGATCGCCCTCTCCGACGTCTTTATTCATACTGCGCTTCATGAGGTAGACGACCGCGTACACGCACGCGACCACTACGGCGAGGACAAGGATCATGCGTATAAAAAGCCAAAGCGTCGATGCGGGCCGCTCTGCTGCGGACGGCGAAAGCGCGGGATCGGCTATCGGAAGAGAAGATTCGTCGACGGCCGCACTTTCAGTCCGCTCGATGCGCGTATCTTCGGTCACCTGCGTCTGCGCGTACGGCGAAAAAGATACGGCAAGCAGCAAAAACGAAAACGCCGCCGTTTTTAATAATTTCGAGTATTGCAACTGTTCCCCCACCCGGTACAATTATCAGTGCAGTTCCGTCACCCTCTCAAGCGAAGACAGGATTTCGGTAACGCGCACGCCGAAGTTTTCGTCGATGACGACGACTTCGCCCTTTGCGATCGGCTTGTGATTGACAAGGATATCGACCGGCTCCCCTGCAAGTTTGTCGAGCTCTATGATCGTACCTTCTCCCATGCCGAGAATGTCTTTGATCTGTTTTTTCGTACGGCCGAGCTCTACGGTCATCTCCATGTACACGTCCATGATAAGACCGATATTGCCCTGCTCGGCGCTTCCGGAGACATTGCCTTGCATGCCTTGGAACATCGGATACTGCAGGGACTGCACGTTCGGAATGCCGTTTCCCATCTGCCCCATCATGGGCATCGCCTGTCCCATGTTCATGCTTCCCATATTCATGCTCGGCGAAGCCATCGTTCCGACGGATGCGATATCGGCGGCGCTGAGCGTTCCGCCCGTGCTCATCTCGGGAGCAGAATTTCCGCCTCCGAGTGCATTGCATATCTGTTCGGCAGCCGAAGCACTGACGGCTTCCCACAAGGTATAGCCCTGTCCGTCAAGCGAAAGAGGATAATTAAAAAGGACAAATTGATTTTGCGGAACACGTATCATCGCTTTCGGATCGTTACGGGCAGTGGGCGGGTTGCACGAAATGCCCGAAAGCTTACCCGTCTTTTCGAGGGCTTGAATTTCGTCGTTCGTGTGAGTGGACACGGTTTCGGCGATGACTGAAAGCGCCATGTCGTCGATGTCCGCGTTATCCTCTTTGTTCATGAGGCCGACGATCTTTTGCGCAAACTCGGGCGCGAGGATATAGAGGTGATCTCCAACGAGTCCGCTCGAAAAGTCGGCGAGGATATTGACGACGATTTCCGGCAGCTTTGCCAATAAGCGGTCGCGGTCGAGCTGTTCGACGACGGGAGTGTCGGCGGAAAAATTCGCGCCGGTCATTTTGTTGAGATTTTCTGCGAGCGGCGTTTTGAGTTCATCCGCAAATTTCTGGAGAACGGCGGTATCCACCTGTACGGAAGGAGCGCTTCCGACTCTGCCGGATGCATTGAGACCGTCTACGGATACGCCCGAAAGCAGAGCATCAATCTCATCCTGCGATATTGCACCATCACTCATACGAATCATCTCCTTCTACAGAAAGTTCTTCAAAATCATCCGCCGAAATATCTTCCAATTTACCGGTCACCTGCACCGCCATCTTTTTCCCGACGACGCCCGGCTGACAATAAAATTTCTTTTTGCTGCCCACGCTGAGCGTAAGCGGATCGCCGACGCGGATATTCGACAGGCGCACGACGTCTCCCACGCGAAGAGAAAGCACTTCGCGTATCGGTAAATCGATGGAACCGACTTCGGCGACAACGTCCATCTCCACCGACGAAAGTTTTTCTTTCAGCGTTCCGAGGTACTGAGTCGTCGAACTTCTGCGCACCGAGCTGAACCAAAACTGAGAGGACAACTTTGAAATGATCGGTTCGATAGTCAAATACGGGATGCAGAAATTCATCATGCCTTCCTCTTCGCCGACTTTCATTTCGAGCGTAACGAGGACGACCATTTCCGAAGGAGGCACGATCTGGGCAAACTGCGGATTCGTTTCGATCTGCCCGAGCCGTGGGCGCAAATCGATGACCTGCGTCCACGCTTCCCGCATATTCGCGAGGATGCGCACGATGATGCCTTCCATGACCGACTGTTCGATATCGGTCAAATCGCGGTTTTTATTGCCCGTGGTCGTACCGCGGCCGCCGAACAGACGGTCGATCATGCAAAACGTGATCGTCGGATCGATTTCAAGTACCGCGTTCCCTTTCAGCGGATCCATATTGACGACGGCAAGCGTCGTCGGCGTCGGAATGGATCGGATAAACTCTTCGTACGTGAGCTGATCGACGGAAGCAACGTGAACGTGCACGAGGCTCCGCAGCTGAGCGGAAAGGCTCGTCGTCGTCAAACGCGCAAAGGTTTCGTGCATGTTCGACACGGTACGCAGCTGTTCTTTTGAAAATTTGTCGGGACGCTTAAAATCGTAAATCTTGATTTTACGCGTATCGCTGACCGGCTTAAAATCGTCGGTTTCCGAATCGCCCGAACTTATCGCGGTGAGCAGCTGATCTATTTCATCCTGTGACAGAACTTCGTTCATGCTTTTTCCTAATCAAACCGCCGTGCTATTGCTCGATGACATCGAGCTGCTGAAACGAAACGTCGCGGATCTTCGAACCGCTTAAGATTTCGTCGTTGATCGCGTTGCGCAATTCTATTTTCAATTTCTGTTCGTTTTGCGGCTTCAATTCGTCGATCGTCTTCTGTGTAAAATATCGGCGCAAATAATCGGTGAGTTCAACTCTCCGTTCGGTTATCTCGGTCGCCGCAACTCTATCGTCTTTTTTATAACCGAGGAACACGTTGACGACGACGCTCGCGGGGATGTCGTCGCTTGTACGCGTCCTGATAGCTCCGAGCGATGAGTACCAATCGAGCACTTCCCGCTGCGCCTGATATTCGTCGCTCATCGGGATCGCCGTCTGCGCCGACGTATTGCTCGAGACGATGCGCACCGTAACGAACACGACGACGACGATGAGGATGACGGCGCCGAGCGCTATGAGTATCCATTTTAATAATCCGGGAACAAGTCCGCCGATCCCTTTTCCTTTCGCACTGCCGCTTCCGCCGTCGGACGCGTTTTCATCGAAATTAATATCGTTGTCTGCCATGATCCCCACCTGTACAAACGCACGGTTTACATTCTAACGAATATTTAATTATACATTTTACCATCAAAAGTGTCCTTCGTCTAGGATAATTATATCGACCCGCCGGTTGTACGCTCTGCCTTCCGGCGTGTTGTCCGAAAACATCGGGCGGGTATCCGCATAGCCTGCTATCGAAAACTGCTGCTCGTTTACGCCGAAGTCGGCAAGATAGTGGAGCACGTTCATCGCACGCGAAGCGGAAAGCTCCCAATTGCTCGGATACGGCGAGGATGCGGGAACGGGCGTACTGTCGGTGTGCCCTTCGATGCGAAATCGCCTCGCCTTCAGTTCGGGATCCCTGAAAAATTCCGAAAGGCGCAGCAACGTATCGCGCGTTTCGTCGATATTGATTTCGGCGCTTCCTTCGGCGAAAAAACTGTCGGATGCAAGCGTGATGACAAGCCCCCGCTCGTCGCTCGTTATCGTTATCCTGTTCGATTTGATATCGGGTGCAAAAAGACTCACCGCTTTTTTTCGCGCGTTTGCAAGGGAGCGCCCCTTTTCCATCGCAGGCAGCGCATTGATATTGTTTCCCAAATCCGCAAGCCGTCCCGTCGCAAGCGAAAGACCGCCCGCCGTCGTTTCCGTTTCGCGCATCTGGAGCGACTGCGTTATCGTCGCAAGCTGCGTTATATCGACTTCAGTCGGATTGTACAGCATGACGAAAAAACAGAGCATGAGCGTGATCATATCGCCGTACGTGCCTTGCCATGCCGTTGACGGCTTTTCGGGCTGTTTGCTTTTCCGTGCCATACTCAATCCTTGAGGACATCGGCTTCGATCGCGTGACGCGCGACGGGGTCGAGATAGGTGAGCAGCTTTTGCGCCATGATGCGCGGGTTTTCTCCCGCTTGAATGGCAAGCACGCCTTCGATGACCATCTCTTTCGTCCGCATTTCGGCGGCGTTGTGGCCGATGAGTTTTTGCGCGATAGGTCCGATGATCCAGTTCGCAAGCAAAGACCCGTACAGCGTCGTGATAAGAGCGACTGCCATATTCGGACCGATAGCCGATTTGTCTTCCATGTTGCGCAACATACCGATAAGACCGACGACGGTACCCATCATGCCGAAGCCCGGTGCAAAGCCCGCCCACTGGTTTACAAGTCCTATCCACGTCATATGACGCGCTTCGCACTGGTTCATTTCGTTTTCCATGATCGCGCGGATGACCTGTCCGTCCGTACCGTCGACGACGAGGCGAAGTCCGCTGCGCATAAACGCATCTTCGATATCGTCGAGTCCGTCTTCGAGGGCGAGGATGCCTTCACGCCTCGCTTTTTCGGAAAGCGCGACCATATTCTGAATTATTTGCTTTTCGCCGAAATCGAATATCTTAAACGACCGCCCCATGATGCGGAAGAGACCGATACAATATGAAATCGGAGCGCAGAGCCACAGCGAAAAATACGAACCGCCTATCGTCATAAAAAGAGAAGGCACATCGAAAATACCCGCCAATGAACCGCCGGAAAAGATAACGGAGACCATGATACACGCGCCGCCGCCGACGATTCCGATTATTGTCGCTATATCCATAATTCCTCACACCTCTTGCGTATTGATGCCGATCTTCTTTCGATAGGCTATGATCTTTTCGATAATATCTTCGGGTCTGTCTTTTACGACGATTTTTCTGCCGGACAGCATCGCAAGCGTCAAATCGGGATTTTCTTCCATGCTTTCGATCATATGGGGATTGATCCAATACTTTTTTCCGTTTAAACGCACCACTTCGATCATCGTTATATAATGCTCCGATTGCTTCGAGCCGTCAAGTATTCACCATACCCGATGCCCCATTCCGATAAAAATCTCGTCATTTCATTATCGGACGAGCCGATATACTTGTTTACGGATAATTTTTCGTTCTTATCTCATAAAAAAATGTTATCGTTCCCCGTCGATGTTGCGCGTTTTTCCGTTTTACATTAAATTGTTAAAAGATCGAATGCCGAGTTTTGAAAGCATTTCTAAATAAAACCGTGCTTTCGGCGAGAACTTCGTTCGCTGCGCTCACTACCGAGTTTGCTCTGCAAACTCGCCGTGTATGCCGCAGTCGAACTTGAAAGGAAAAGCTATGCGTTCCCGTATTTTTATTATAGAAGATGTTTCCGAAATTGCCAACCTTATCGCGATGTATCTTTCAAAAGCCGGTATGGATGCTCTTTCTTTCGGTACGGCGGAAGCTGCGCTCGAAAAACTGAAATCGGACACGACACCCGACCTCGTCATCCTCGATTTGAATCTTCCGGGTATGAGCGGTTTCGAATTCCTTGAAAAATTCCGCGCCGAATATAAAACGACGATACCCGTCGTCATCGTCTCGGCGCGCGATGCCGACGAAGACATCATCAAAAGTTTGGGTTTCGGAGCCGACGAATTCGTCACAAAGCCTTTTTCGCCGCGCGTCCTCGTCGCCCGTGTTCAGGCAAACTTGCGGAGACAGGCGGCAACCGAAGCCGCTGCGGAAGAGACGATTTCGTTCGGTCCGTACACGCTGCTTTTAAACAGCTGCGTGCTCAAAGAAGGCGCACAAAAGATCGCCCTGTCGGCAAAAGAGTACGCCGTCCTCGAATACCTCGTCAAACATGCGGGCGAATCTCTTTCACCGGAAAAAATCTACGCGGACGTGTGGAAAGCGCAGTACGGAGACATAACCGCCGTCGCAGTGTACATCCAGCGGCTTCGTAAAAAAATCGAAAAGGATCCGTCAAATCCCGAATTTATTAAAACGGTGTTCGGGCTCGGCTATTGCTTTTCAAAAGAATCGATCGCCTTCAGGCAAGGAGCGAAAAAAGACGCATGACGATCAGGCGCCAATTTCATATCCTTCTTGCAGCGATCATCGTCATTCCGATATGCTGCGCACTTTTTATTCCGTCGTATCACTATTTTACGTCTCCGGGACGCGCGCTCATCCACGATTACAAAGAGCTGCGCAAAAGCGATGCGTTCAAACTTTCGGTGCGTGAATGGAGTAAGCTCCACGATTATATCCGTCGCCTGCCGCCGGATGTGGAAGTTGCCGTCTTTTCGCTTTCCGGATCGGCCGATATTTTAATTTCATCGATCGCCGAACTCAAAGCCGGCACTTCTCTCTCTCCGCTCGTACTGTGGGGATTCGCATCTTCGACGAGCGATACGTATTTTTATCAATTTACGAGTTTCCGTTTTTCAAGTCGAAACGATACGATCGTCATCTTGACCCGCGTCGATAAATTCAATAAACGCGAAAGGCACGGCATGGATTACGTCAGCTACCTGGTCGGCATTTTGCTGTGCTTTGCAGCCCTCGTACTCATCATCATCGCAAAAATTTCGGGAGACATATTTACATCGATCACGATCCTCGAACAAAAGACACAGAAGATCGCCGACGGGGATTTGAGCGTGCCTCTCACCGACGATACGAAGCAGTCAAAAACGAAAAGCAACGAAATCATCTCGCTGACCGAAAACCTTGAAAAGATGCGGAGCGCGCTGCTCGACGCGCACGAGCGGCGCACGAGATTTATCATGGGGATCAGCCACGATCTCCGTACTCCCGTTGCCGTCATCAAAGGTTACACGGAAGCGATTTCAGACGATGTCGTCACCGACAAAAACGAAATCAAAAAATCGCTCGAAATCATTTCGACGAAGACGAATCAGCTCGAAAGCATGATCGACACGCTCATCAATTTTGTAAAGCTCGACAGCGCGGATTGGCGACAAAAGCTCGTCCCCGAAAGCGTCCTTTCCGTCGTTTCCGAATTCGCAAAAAGCGCCGAAATGACGGGGGCTGTCTTTAAACGCAAAATCACGTCGTCGATCACCATCTCCCCCGAATGCAAAATACCGATGGACAGGCAGCTTTTTTCCCGCGCGCTCGAAAACCTTTTGAGCAATGCAATACGTTATTCGAAAGACGGAGACGAAATCTCGATTTCTGCGACGGAAACGGACGACGCGTGCGTCGTAAGCGTCAGCGATACGGGAATCGGCATAGCGCAAAAAGACCTCGATCACATATTCGATATGTTTTATCGGGCGACCGATTCGCGGCGGGAAGAAGGCATGGGGATCGGCCTCACCGTCGTAAAGAGCATTGTCGACACACACGGCTGGACGATCGGTGTCGAGTCGGAAACCGGCAAAGGTTCGACGTTTACGATAAAGATTCCGAAATGAATACAACCTCGTCGCTTGCCGAGCGCGAGTTCCCCGCGCCGCTTGCAAGGCTCGGTTTTTACATTGTATTTTATTTCAAACAATAGTATAATCAATCGGCTTTCGTGCTCTGTGCGCGGAAAGTGTTTTCGATATCGTATCAGGAAAAAGTGTGCATGAGACGGACAAAAAAAAGTGTTTTGCAAAAAGAGCAGAAGCTGCAAAAAATTCTTGAGCTTGAAAAAAAGCTTGAAGAGATCCAAGACATCGACGTGCTTCTCGAACGTATTCTCACCGAAACGCGCGCCATCGTCCGCGCGGACGCGGGTTCCATCTACGAAATCGAAGATAACAAGCTGCGTATAAAATACGCGCAAAACGATACGCAGCTGAAAAAACTCAAACCCGGAGAAAAGCTTCCGTATCTGTCGTTTTCCGTTCCGATCAATCAAAAGTCGATTTCCGGTTACGTCGCACTGTCGGGAGAGCCGGTCAATATTCAAGACGCATATCAAATATCCGCTGACAAGCCTTTCGTTTTTAATAAAGAAACCGATATCTCGACCGGCTATCACACAAAATCGATCTACACGCTGCCGCTTAAAATGCAGTCGGGAAAACTGCTCGGCGTCATGCAGCTCATAAACGCGCAGGACGAATCGGGAAAACTTATCGGCTTCGATGAAGATGCGGTGCTCTATATCACACACTTTGCCTCCAGCGTCCGCCAAGCGCTGCAAAATACGTATCAGACGAATTTGATGGTGCAGCGCATGCTGAGGATGGCGGAGTTCCGAGACCCGAAAGAAACCTATCCCCACGTCATGCGCGTTGCCGAAAATTCTCTCGAAATATACGACCGCTGGGCATTCGATCACAATGTCCCCGATCAGGAAAAGCATCGCTTTCGCGACTGTTTAAAAATCGCCGCAAAATTTCACGACATCGGCAAAGTCGGCATTCCCGATGCGGTGCTCCACAGCCCGAAGCGCTACGGTCCCGATGACGAAAACCGAGCCATACTAAAAGGACATACGTGCATCGGCGCTCAGATTTTCGGAGAAGGATCTTCCCAGCTCGATTCGATGTGCCGTGACGTCGCGCTCCATCATCACGAAGCGTGGAATAAATCGAGCGCAGGCTATCCCGGCGATATCGATTACCGCGCCTATAAAATAGGCGAGCCCATTCCCCATGCCGACGCGTTGGGCGGAGATGCGATCCCGCTCGCCGCGCGCATCATAAGCGTGGCCGATGTGTTCGATGCGCTCAGTCATCGCCGCTCATATAAAGAAGCGTGGTCGCCCGAACAGGCGTTTGAAGAGATCGAAAAAGAGGCGGGCAGACAGTTCGACCCTGAAATCGTCTCGGCGTTTTTGCAGATAAAAAGCCGCATCTCGGCCATTCTCCTCGCCTATCCCGACGAAGAATCCGCCCCCGAAGAACGCGGCTAATCCATTTAAAAAAGATTCGGCCGCCGAACGCAGTACAATCACACACAATGCCCCGCAAAGGCGCACGAAACGTAACCTTTGCAAAAGAGCCGTATCGTTTATAGGATCGAAAGAGAGCGATCGCGTATCAATTTAATAATTTCTTTGTCGAAGCACGCGGCAAACGCTGCGAACTCTTTTTTGCCGTAGATGTTTTTTTTATTGCCCGTAAGCCCCGCCTCTGCGAGCTGCATATTGAAATTTCTGTCGGCAAGTTTTTTTTTGGCACTTTCTTTCGTGTAGCACGTACCGCGGTCGTTCAAAACGCACAAGCCCCGTTCGGCAAGCTTTGCCGCAAGCACGATGTCGCGCGTAACGATCATATCGCCCTCTTCGGCATGATCTGCGATATAATCGTCGGCCGCTCCGGGCGTGTTTTCACAAGTGAGCATTTCGAAAGACGATTTTTTATTAATTAATAATTTATCATCGACGGGGACGGCGCGGTTTGCGACGAAGGTGACGGCAAGCGAAAGAGACGCCGCCTTTTTAATAATATAATCGCGTACCGATCGAGGGCAGGAGTCCGCATCCACCCACACGTGCACAACTTTCACTCGAGCGCCTTATCGATCCTGTCTATCATGCGGAGCGTAAGGCGTTCGACTTCCTCATCGTCCGTCGATTGCCCGTCTTTCGAGAGTTTTACGTTTTTCGATTTTTCTTTGTATAATTCGTCGACGAGCGTAATGCCGCTCATGATCGCTATTTCGACGGGCTTCGTCAAACCGCCCGTTTTTTTCACTTCTTCGGTGATGCGTTTATAATAGCCGAGCAGTTTTTCAAGATAAGCCGATTCTTCGTTCGCTTTTATCGCAAAAGAAGAGCCGAGCAGGTCGATTTGAAGGGAACCCATTTAGAAAATGTCGAACTGTCCGTCGTCTTCCGCTTTTTTCGGTTCGGCGGCACGGACGGGTGCGCTCTGGGGCGCTTTCGGACTTTGCGGCGTTTTTGCAGCAGAGGCTGCGCTTCCGGCTCTCAGTACGGAATTTTCGATGGAATTGAGCCGGTCGAGCGCTTTTAATATACCGTCTTCGATCTTGCTCTGATCCTGTTCGATAGAGGAAAGCCGCTCCGATTTGTCGGCAAGCGCATTTGTGAGCTCGGCACACTTGGTGCGCAGAGCATCGTTTTCCGACTGCAGCTGTGAGATTTTTTCCACAGCGCTTTCCACTTTTCGTTCAAGAAGAAGGATCTGATCGAGCGATATCATATTATGCCTTCAGTGCGTTCTTTGCGATGTCCACGACGGCTTTGAACGCCGCGGGATCTTCGATTGCCATATTTGCAAGTACTTTTCGGTTGAGCGCAACTCCGGCTTTGGTACAACCGTCGATAAAGCGGGAGTACGAAAGCCCTTCATCGCGGACAGCCGCGTTGATACGTGCGATCCACAGCGCGCGGAAATTGCCCTTTCTGTCGCGTCTGTCGACGTAGGCATGGCGCAGCGCTTTTACGACCGCGTCTTTTGCGGCTTTGAAATTCGATTTTCTGTCGCCTCTGAAACCCTTTGCAAGCTTGAGGATTTTGATGCGGCGATTTTTACGTTTTGATCCGTCTATTGCTCTTGACATGTTTTAACTCCTGAAAATCAGCCGTACGGCAGCATCTGCTTTCTTACTTTTTTTGCAGAGTCTTCGGCCATAATTCCGGCAGCGCGCAGCTGGCGTTTCCGTTTTGAAGAACGCTTGGTGAGAATATGGCGGAGGTTCATTTTCTTGTACTTGACTTTTCCGCTGCCCGTAAGCGAATAGCGCTTGGCGGCGGATTTTTTCGTCTTCATCTTAGGCATTCGATTTTACCTCACTTGTTGTTTTGGCTTTTCCCGAAATGGTCATCGACATAAACTTGCCTTCCATAGCGGCCGGTTTTTCGACGACGTATGGGGAAGTAAGCCTTTTCAGAACTTCCTGCAGGACTCCGTATCCGAGCTCGGTGTGAGCCAATTCGCGTCCGCGGAAGCGGATCGTGATTTTGACTTTATTGCCTTCGTCGAGGAATTCCTGCACATGCTTGGCTTTCGTGTCAAGGTCGCCCGGGCCGATTTTCGGCTGCATACGGATTTCCTTGAGCTTCAATACCTTTTGGTTTTTCTTGGAGTCTCGGAGCTTTTTTTCCATTTCAAACCGGTATTTGCCGAAGTCGAGTATTTTACAGACCGGCGGATTCGCGTTTGGCGAAACTTCAACAAGGTCGAGGTCCTCATCCCTAGCCATTCTGAGCGCATCAATCGTAGGTACGATCCCTTTTTGATTACCCTCATCATCTATTAACCTGATTTCCCGTACGCGGATTTGTTCGTTAATCCGTAAACCCTTATTGTTGTTAGTATAGGCCAACTATCCTCCTTGTGTCTGAAAACACGTCTACCATGTAAAGTAAGTAGTATTATATAATAATGTATGCCGAAATGTCTAGTGCTCGCATCGCATCGCATAAAAAAGATTGAGCCGAACGAATGTCGAAAAGAGCACGAGCATCGACGCAGTTACACACGTAACGATCCAAGCGAGATGTCGATTGAATGCCGTTTTGCTTTTATATATAATTGATACTGTTTTCCGAAATCGCAATCTTTGAAGATTTTCAAGTGCATCATACAGATCGTAGAGACGGAGCGAATATGTTGCTGACAATAAGGGCAGAAGGAGATAACGCCGAAGCTTTAAGTTTTCTGCTGCACAAACATCCCGACACGCTGCAGACCGCGGAGTTGTCGGTCGGCAAGGCGTATATTTTTTATCCCGAATACGAAAAAGAAAAAGCGACGGCCGCCCTCCTCTTGGATATCGATCCCGTCGGCATGGTTCGCAACGCAAAAAACTTTGCGGGGAAAGATTTTTTACTCGGACAATACGTCAACGATCGCCCCTATGCGGCTTCCTCTTTCATGAGTACGGCGATTTCAAAAGCTTTTTCAAGCGCTTTAAACGGAAACTGCAAAGAACGGCCGGAACTCGTCGATGTGCCGCTTTCCTTAACGGCGAAGATATCCGTGCTGCCGGCTCCGCACGGCGGGGAAATACTGATCAAAAAACTCTTCGAACCGCTCGGCTACACGGTCGAAGCGGAGCGACATCCGCTTGATACGCAGTTTCCCGAATGGGGGTACGGAAAATATTTTACCCTGACGCTCAAAAACAAACTGCCTTTAAAACAATTGCTGTCCCACCTCTATGTTTTGATCCCCGTTTTGGATAACGAAAAGCATTATTTTATCACGCAGGATGAAGTCGATAAACTGCTTCGAAAAGGAAAAGGATGGATCGAAGGGCATCCTGAAAAGGAAACTATCGTTTCGCGGTATTTGATCAATTTAAAATCGCTTATGCGTTCCGCCTTTGAAATACTGCAGACGGAAGAAAACACCGGCGATGAAGACGCCGCCGATGAAACACCGGCGCAAAAAGAAAAGAAAGAGCGGCTCCACGACATACGCTTACGGCTCGTCGCCGAAAAATTGCGCATGAGCGGAGCGGCAAGCGTTATCGATTTGGGATGCGGCGACGGCAAACTGTTGAAGCTGCTTTTAAAAGAAAAGCAATTTACACGTATCGCCGGTACCGATGTTTCGTATTCGGAATTGATAAAATGCAAAGAAAAACTGCATTGGGAAGAACTGTCTGCAAATCAGCGCGAGCGGCTTTCATTGTTCCAAAGTTCGCTTACCTATCGGGACAGACGTTTCGACGGATTCGATGCCGCAGCCCTCGTTGAAGTGATAGAACACCTCGATGCGAACAGATTGCCTGCACTGGAAAAATCGATCTTTATGTATGCAAAGCCGAATATCGTCGTGCTCACCACACCGAACAGCGAATACAATATACGCTACGAACATCTGCCTGCGGGAAAAATGAGGCACGGCGATCATCGCTTTGAATGGACGAGGAAAGAATTCGAAGCATGGGCGCAAGAGATTGCACGCAAAAACAATTATGCGGTTGCGTTTTTTCCGGTCGGCGAAGAAGAGGAAAGTATAGGAGCGCCGTCTCAGATGGCGGTATTTACATATGGAAATTAATATACCGAAAACTGCATTGGTAGTGCTAGTCGGGGTTTCCGGTTCGGGCAAGAGCAGTTTTGCAAAAAAACATTTTGCAAAATATGAGATAGTCTCTTCCGATACGTGCCGCGGAATTGTTTCCAACAATGAAAACGATCAGACTTCTTCAGGCGATGCCTTCGAGCTCTTTCATTTTATCCTTTCGATGCGCCTTAAAAACGGATTGCTCACCGTCGCCGATGCGACAAATGTTCAAGCCGACGCACGGAAAAAATTGCTCGATATCGCGCGCTCCTTTCACGTTCTGCCGGTCGCAATCGTTTTTGATATGCCGCAAAAGCTGTGCGAAAGCAGGAATGAAACACGTACGGACAGATCCGTTTCCGTCCATGTCCTCAGGCGGCAGATGCATGATTTAAAGCGCTCTCTTCGAAACTTAAAAAAAGAAGGCTTCAAAAAGATTCATGTCTTTAAGTCCGAAGATGAAGTCGATGCCGTTACCGCGATTGTCAGAGAAAAGCTGTATAACGATAAAACCGAACTGCACGGCCCATTCGATATCATCGGAGACGTGCACGGCTGCTATGAAGAATTGGTTGCACTTTTGCAAAAACTGCATTATGCGATAGAACCGACAGCCGATGACGGAACGAACTTCGGATTTAAAGTAAGTCACCCCGAAAATCGTACGGTTATTTTTTTAGGCGATTTGGTCGACAGGGGACCCGCTTCTCCGGCCGTATTAAAACTCGTTATGAGTATGGTGCGAGGCGGAACGGCACTCTGTGTCCCGGGAAACCACGATATAAAGCTCCAAAAGAAATTAAGCGGAAAGGCGGTGCAGGAAAAATACGGCTTAGCCGAAACGCTTGAGCAGCTGACAGGAGAATCCGACACATTTAAAAGCGACGTAAAAGAATTTTTATACGGCTTGATCAGCCACTATGTATTGGATTCGGGCAAACTCGTTGTCGCTCATGCAGGCATTAAAGAGGAAATGCAGGGGCGCGGCTCAGGAGCGGTGCGTTCGTTTTGCCTGTATGGGGAGACTACCGGAGAGACGGATGAGTTCGGTTTACCGGTGCGGTACAACTGGGCGTCGGAATACCGCGGACGCGCAAAGGTCGTCTACGGTCATACGCCCGTCCCCTCCCCCCAGTGGCTCAACAATACGATCGATATAGACACCGGCTGCGCCTTCGGCGGTTCGCTCACGGCGCTGCGCTATCCCGAAGAAGAACTCGTTTCGGTAAAAGCTCAAAAGACATATTGCAAACCGGTCAAACCGCTTGAAGCGATAGGATCCGGAACTGCGAATACATCGGAAAACGAAAAGGCGGAGCGAGAAAATGCGATTGCGTCGGAGACAGGGGCGGCAGACGCAACCAGCGGTAACTATGCTTTCATGGCGCTTCAGCATCTGGATGACGACGTTCTCGACATCGAAGACGTTACGGGACGGCGTATCGTTCAGACGCGACTTAAAAACAATATTTTAATTCGGGAAGAAAATTCCATCGCCGCCCTTGAAGCGATGAGTCGTTTTGCAGTTAACCCCAAGTGGCTCATCTATCTGCCGCCGACCATGTCGCCGAGCGAAACGAGTACACTCGACGATTTTTTGGAATATCCGGTCGAAGCATTTGCGTATTATAAAAATCGCGGCATCCGAACAATAGTCTGCGAAGAAAAACACATGGGTTCCCGCGCCGTATTGATCATCTGTCGGGATGAACGGACCGCCGAAAACCGATTCGGTATTGCAGGTGAAGGCTTCGGTATCTGCTATACCCGCACGGGACGCAATTTTTTTAACGATAAGGAAATCGAAAAAGCGTTTTTGGAAAAAGTGCGGAATGCCTTAACTCGTTCCGTTTTTTGGGAAAAGCACGATACCGACTGGGTATGCCTCGATGCCGAACTCATGCCCTGGTCGGCAAAAGCGCAAAGCCTTATTCACGATCAATATGCCGCAACCGGATCAGCCGCGCTGAACGCGCTTTCGGAAGCGGAAGAGGTTTTACGTTTAACGGCACTGCGCGGCATTGAAGGTTCCCAAAATCTGTTGCACACGTTTTTGGAAAAAAAGAAGTCGGCGGAACAATTCGTTTCCGCGTACCGTGCCTATTGCTGGGAAGTTGCAAGCGTAGACGATTATAAACTTGCACCCTTCCATATTTTGGCAACGGAAGGTAGCGTCCATACCGATAAAAATCATCAATGGCATATGGAGCATATAGCGGAGATATGCCGTGCGGACACGACGCTTTTCAAAATGACTCCGTATAAAATCGTGCATTTGGAAGATGAAGCTGAAATAAACGATGCGACGATATGGTGGCGTGATCTCACGGGTAAGGGCGGAGAAGGTATGGTGGTAAAGCCCTATGATTTTATCGCATACGGTAAGGACGGCGGCATTTTACAGCCCGCCGTTAAATGCCGCGGAAGAGAATATCTCCGCATCATCTACGGTCCGGAGTATTGCGAGGAGGGAAACCTCAGCCGTTTGAAAAAACGCGGACTTGCAAAAAAGAGAGCGCTTGCCGTACAGGAATTTGCGTTGGGGATCGAAGCGCTCGAACGTTTTGTCAAAAAAGAACCGCTCAGGCGGATCCATGAAAGCGTCTTCGCCGTACTCGCAACGGAAAGCGAACCCACCGATCCCCGTCTGTAATCATCACCGCCGCACATCCGAGTACATACGCAAAAAACATCGCGGGGAAAGTGAGTTTTTTCGCGATGCCCTATTGACTTTTCAAAGCGGTTTTATTAGTATATGTTCATACGTTTAAGAACTTAAACCAAAGAACACATAAACAAAATACAAGGAGACTCCATGCAGCGATTTTTTAAGCATCCGAGGATCATCATCGTCGTATGCCTCGTCATAACGGGCATACTCGGTATCCAGCTCAAAAACATTAAGCTCGACAATTCGGTCAGACAATTTTTCCCGCACAAGCACGCATCCTACACGCGTCTCATCGACACGGAAGATATGTTCGGCAGTACCGTCGTCATCGGCGTTTCGCTCGAAACGGACGGCGGATCGATCATCACGCCGGAAAACATCGCAATCATCGACCGCATTACGACCGAAATCGAAGCGCTTGAAAACGTGGAAAGCGTCGATTCGCTCACGAACATCGACTTTATCTACGGAAAAGATGACGCGCTCATTGCGGGAAACCTTATCGGCGTCGAACGGGAAAACGGACTTTTGCCGCCGCTCACCGACGAGCAGGCGGAAACGGTAAAGCGAAACATAAACGATTGGGACGATATGTACCGCCGCGTCATCCTCTCCGACGACGGGCGTGCGGCTCAAATGCAGATCATCTTAAAATCGAACAACCATCCCGATCCGAATGAAGTACACGAATCGGACGAAGCCGTGAGGCAGCGGACGCTCAATGCGATCCGCGACATCGTAGGTAAAGCGACGGAACACACGAACCTCAACGTCATCTATTACGGAGATCCCGTCCTCACCGAAAGCTCGAGAAAATTCATGCTGCGCGATTTGAAAAATCTCATTCCCCTCGTCGTCGTCGTCGTATTGATCACGCTGTTTTTAAGCTTTAAAACGCTCGACGGAACGCTGCTCCCGCTCATCGCCGTACTCATGGCGACGATATGGACGTGCGGCACGATGGCGGCGTCGGGCTTTACGTTTACGATCGTCACGAGTATCATCCCCGTCGCGCTCATCGCGTGCGGGTCGGCATACGGTATCCACGTGCTCACGCACTACTACGTAGCCCTCGACGATGCGCTCGAAAAAGGAGGTACGCTCACAAAAGAGACACACAAAGCGCTCATCATCGAAAGCCTCAAAGACGTGTTCGTTGCGGTGTTCCTTGCGGCACTCACGACGGCGATCGGCTTTATTTCGCTCGTCACAAGCCCCATCGGGCCGCTCCACAGCTTTGCGATATTCACCGCACTCGGCATCGCATTTTCATTGATCCTTGCAACGACGTTTATCCCCGCGCTGCTCATGATAAAAAATCCGGAAAAGGTCGGTTACCGCTCGAAGCGCTTTGCACAAGCGGAAGCAAAAGTCAAAGCGAAAATCGAAGCGAAGCGGACGGGATCGCACCGCTCAAGCGAAACGCTGTACGGTATCTACAGCTTTTTTTGCGGCTCTAAACCGCGCATATATCTGTTCTGTACGCTCATCGTGCTGTTTTCCGCAGTCGGTCTTTCGCGCCTGCACATCGATACCGCGCTCATCAGCTATTTTCCGTATATGTCGAAACTGCGACAGGACGTCTACTACGTCGACGAGCGTTTTGCCGGAACGAATACCGTATACATGATCGTCAAAGGGCCGGTACAAAAAGACGAAAACGGAAACGACGTGCTCGACGAAGACGGAAAGCGCGTGTACGTTGCGGGAAGCATGACAAAACCGGAAATATTAAAACCGCTCGACGACATGCAAACCTATCTGCTCGACAACTTCGACAGCGTCGGAAAAATCGTTTCGTTTACGACGTTTATAAAACGCATGAATCAAGTCATGCATGTTCCGTCAACGGAAAACGTTTCGGATGCAAGCGCATCCCTGATCGCCGATGACAGCTTCGGAAGCGGAGATTTCGGCAGCGACTTCGGTTCAAGCGACTTCGGTTCGAACGATTTCGGAAACGACTTTGCCGCAAGCGATTTCGGAGGAGACTTCGGTTCTTCTTCCGCACCCGAAACTGAAGCGCCGATCGATTTTATCGATCCGAATATAGACTATGCGCGAAAACTTTCCGAAAAGATGTCGGTACGGGATATGCTCGATATGCTTTCTGCAGCGTATGTAGAAGCCGGCGGGCAGCATGCGACCGTCGAAAAAATCGTGTCCGCCCTCGAAAAGAAATTCAATTACAACGGGATCGATTATTACGAAATCCCCGACGACGTAAAAAAATATCCCGCGGCAAACCGCGAAGCGCTTTCCGACCTCGTGTCGCAGTATCTGCTCCTCTTTTCGGGTTCGCTCGACCGCTTTGCAAATAACCAGCTCCAGCCGTCGGTTTTGCGCACGCAAGTGCAATTCCGCTCGCACAGTACGGACGATATCACGCACTTTATCGATACGGCGAGCGACTATGCGCAAAAGCATTTTCCCGAAGGCTATACGGTCGAATTCACCGGGCCGGGAGAAATGGAAGCGACGATGACCGATATGGTCATTTCGAGCCAGCTCAAATCGCTGCTCTTTTCGCTCATCTGCGTGTTCATCGTCATCGCCGTTTCGTTCCGCTCCGGCTGGGCGGGACTGCTCGGCACCGTACCGCTCGCGTTTACCATTTTGCTCAACTACATGGTCATGGGATTTTCCGGGATCAAGCTCGACCTCGTGACGAGCATTCTCGCGTCGGTTGCCATAGGTGTCGGCATCGACTATACGATCCACTTTCTCGAAACGTACCGCGCCGAGAGGGCGCTCACGCGCGACGGAAAAGACGCGGCAAAGCGGACGTTCAGAAAAAGCGGTATCGGTATCATCACGAACGCGCTCGCCGTCGGACTCGGTTTTCTCGTGCTCTATTTTTCGCAATTCGTCGTGCTCCGCTTTATCGGCATCCTCGTCGCGATCGTCATGTTCACAAGTTCGGCGCTCGCGATGACGATCATTCCGGGCTTCCTCGTCGCCTACGATCCGAAATTCATACGAGCGAAAAAGGAGGTCGAACGAGATATCGGTGAAAACGACACGGAATAGGAAATAAGAAAGTTTTTATAGGAGGACGATCCGAAGCGCCGTCTGAAATATCGCCGCCGCTTCGGATCTCGAGTTTGCGCGGATGTTTGCGGAAGATAGGTACACGCATCGTTTTGATGAAAATCGAATGAATACGATACAGTATATTTTCGCAAACTCGATCATTAAACGTGTGTGCTTATGCGCACGACTAAAGAGTTTTGCAGAAAGTTGCAACTTTCTGCAAAACTCTTTATAGGGGGTATTATGAAAAAAGCATCGCTTATTAAAATCACTTTTGCGGCGGCGGCTTTCGCCGCAGCGGGAGCGGCATTTGCCGAAGACGGGCGCGCTGTCATCGAAAAGGTACTCAACGTAAAAAAGCCAGCCTACAATCATTCCCTTATTAAAATGGATTTGATTGCAAAAAACGGTTCGATCGAAGAAAGCCGCGAAATCGAAGAATACGGGCGGCACAACGCACAGACGGACACGTCGGACGTCGTCATCATTTTCAAAAACAGCACGAACAAGGGCAATATCAATACGCGCTTTCTCCAAATGGAAAAGAAAAACGCCGACGACGACAAATGGATCTACCTTCCGGCGCTCCGCAATACGCGCCGCGTCAATTCGAGCGAAGGCGATAAATCGTTTACCGGAACGGATGCAACCTACGACGATATGTCGACGCGCGAACTCGACGACGACACGCACGAACTGCTGAAAGAAGAGCAAAAAAACGGCTTTGGTTGCTACGTCGTCAAATCGACTCCGGTAAACGCGTCGAAAGCGCAATACAAATACCGCATCCAGTGGATCGATAAAGCGACCTACGTTCCGGTGTATGCGGAAATGTACGATAAAAAAGACGGCTCGCTTTTAAAAGTGCTCACCGTCGAAAAACTTAAAAACATCGGCGGCTACAATATCCCCATGTCGAACGTGCTCAAAAACGTGCAAACGGGTCACTCGACGCGCATTGCGATCACGCAGCGAAAAGATGCAAACGGAAACGTGCTCGATAACATCATCCTCGATAAGCCGATCCCCGACCGCGTATTTACTCAGAACTTCCTCAACACGGGCAAATAAAGATTGCAGTAAAATCGACAACGGTAAAAATTATTAATAATTAAACAAAGGGGACACGGATATGAAAAAGACAAAAGCCATTGCGGCGCTGATCGGTGCGCTGTGTTTTACACTGCCCTATTTTGCGCACGCGCAGGATGCGCTCGATTTCGAGAGCGCGGACTTCGGAAGCGATGTGTCCGACGATTTCGGCGGTGCATCGCAGGGCGTTAAAAGCGCGGGGCTCAGCGTCGGAGGCGAAGCGAAAATCGATTTCCGCTATTACGTCGACAGCAGGAACTCGGACGGCGACAATAAATCGTTTTCCGATTGGGATACGTATATCAAACCGAAAGGAAAGATCGAACTCGCATACGAAGGGAGCAAAACGGAAGCCGACGTAAAATTCGCGTTCAACAAAGACGTCATCGCCGACTACCCCTTCGACATCATCGATGAGATGACGCTCCGCGCGTATCTCGGAGACTTTGTGCTCGAAGGCGGCAAAATGAAAGTCGTCTGGGGCAAGGGCGACAAACTGCACGTGCTCGACAACTTCAACGCGAACGATTACACCGACTTTATCATCCCCGACTACATCGACAGGCGCATTTCCGAACCGATGGTGCGCCTCGTATGGAACGCACCGAAAGATGTCGGCATAGTAAACAGCCTGCGCATCGAAGGCGTCTATGCGCCGTTTATGACCGCCGATCGTTACGGAAGCGGTATGTGGCAGCCGGCTGAAATGAGTACGCTGAAAAGGAATGTGACGGCGGCGGTGGCAAGTGTCATCGGCGGCGCATTTCCTGGCGGCATTACCGGTACTACCCCTCCGCCAATCATAGTACAATATATGACAATGCTTTCGCGCGCAAATTCTCTCGCCGGTAATAATTTTTACCCGAACCTCTACCGGCTGAAATACGGACAGGCGGGAGTGAGAGCGACGGCGACGCTCGGTACTTGGGATGTGGGGCTTTCGTATTATACGGGGCGCAGCAAAAAAGCGTCGGTCAATGCTGCAAAGCTGCGAAGCTATGTTGAAACGTATCTTAAGACCGGAAATGTCGCCGAGGGCGACAAATTCATCGACTACGACCGGCTGCACGTCTTCGGCGCGGAAGGAGCGAAAACCTTCGGCGGATTCAATTTCCGCGCGGAAGCGGCGTACACGATGACGAACGATTTTGCCGGCAGCGACGTGGCGATTCACAATCACTCGATCGGCTGGGTGTTCGGATTCGACAAAGATCTGCCGCTCAGTAACCTCAATGTAAACGTGCAGACGATCGGTACCTGCGTACTGAACGACGGCGGCGTACGCGATAACGGCGCAGACGACGTCGACTACAACGCGAACGCGAGCTACACGAACGATAAAATCGTCGTAAACATTTCCGACAGCTGGAATCACGAAAAGATCAAACCGGAACTGAGCGTCATCTGGGGCATCGAGCGCGAAGACCTCATCGTCATGCCGCAGATAACGTGGAACGTCGCCGACAGCTTCGACATCATCGCATCGGGTTTATTTATCCACGCGTTCGATTCGGACAAAAGCGAGTTCTCCGCCTTCCGTCACAACAGCTTTGTGCAGCTGGGCATGAAATACAGGTTTTAAAAAATAGGATAACAAACAAGGAAGCAGGGGCTGTCCCGAAAGTTATTGAAAACTTCGCAAAGGACAGCCCCGCGCAAAAACGCAGGCGGCGCGCAAAAATCGATATGCGATCTTTGCGCGCTTTACACGATCCGCAGTTTAGTTTCTGTGCGCGATCCAATAATCGCGGACGGTTTCGATGTTGTTGTAGATATAGTCGAAATCGATCTTCCACAGCGGAATATCGGCAAGCGGGATGTTTCCTTTAGCCGACGGATTTTCAGGCCGCACCGACCACGAACCGAGAGAAACGAGCGGCTCATAGCCCTTCCCTTTTCCGTCTTCGCCTCCCATCCAAAATTTAATAAAAAGCTTTGCGGCGTTCGGATGTTTGCATTCGTTCGCGATTGAAATAAAGTTCAGCGCGGGAATGCCGTTCGACACGTGCATCGTCGTCGGACCGTAATTGATCGCGTAACCGTCACGCTGCTTTCGAAGCTTTACGGAAGACGCGTAGCCGACCGGCGGATTTTTTTGTCCCTTTGCACCGACGAGTTCGATAACTTCATCGGAGCCCTTTGCGATGATCGGCGAGTTTGCGAGAAAGCGCTTGATAAAAGCATAGCCCGCGTTCGGCTCGTCTTTTTCAAGCTGAATTTTTTTACCGAACACTTTTTGGTAATCAGCCGCCATTTCGTCCGCATGCTGCACCATAGCCGTAAGCGGGGCGCAGTAAGCGTCGTTGCTCGCCGCGTCCTGAAATACGACGCGTCCCTTCCATTCGGGCTTCGTAAAATCCCACCACGACGTAATCGGACACGTTTTATACACTTCGGTATTGTAAAACCACAGATTAAGTTCGAGCATGAGTGGAGTGAGCGTCATATAAGAAGCCGGAACGTTTTTGAAAATCGATGCAGGCTGATAGTTATGCAGCATACCTTCGGAAAACATTTCATACGTGTATTCGCCGACCTGCTCTTTCGAATGCAAAATATCCACCGTGCGGATGCCCGATTTATATTCGGTTGCGAATTTTTCTTTCAACGTGCCGGAAGAAATATCGTATACTTCCACGTTGATGCCGGGGTACGCTTCTTTAAAAGCGTTTGCAACTTTTTGCGTACGGCTCGAAATCGTATAAATGACGAGGGAGCCTTCGGCTTTCGCCTTTTGATAGAGCTCGTCGACGCTTTCGTCTTTATCGAGTCCGTTGTCCTTCGCCCACTTCGCTTCTTGGCTGTTCGATTTCGTTTCGGTTTGTCCCATCGAAAATGCGGACGAAAACATCGCCGCCGCCAACAACATCGCTACTGCAATCTTTTTCATCTGTACTCCTATAAAAACTTTTGCAGGAAATATCAATTTCCGAAAAAGTTTTTAGCCGTGCGCGTGCGCGCACACGTTCAATAGTCGAGTTTGCAAAATAAAGCGTATCGTATTCATACAATTTTTATCGAAACGACACGTATACACGTCTTCTGCAAACATCCAAGCAAACTCGAGATAAAAAGCGACGGCGATATTTCAGACGGCGCTTTTTATCGTACCTCCTATATTAATAATTAATTACAATATCCGATAATTACCTCGATACGATCAATCGCTTTCGCCTTCGGCGGATTTTTTTACGAGAACGCCGGACGACGCGTCGAACACGTTGAGCTTTTCGGGGGCTATCGCCGCGTAAACCGTTTCATCGGCTTTGTAGTGACGGATACCGAGCCGCTTTGCAAGGAAAGCTTCTCCGGCGAGGGAAAGGCGTATGAGCGTTTCACTTCCCGCAGGCATGCTCGAATACACGCGGCACTCGACGGCCCCCTTGGAAGCCGTATTGGAAATCGTCACTTCTTCCGGTCGAAAGCCTATTCTGCAGTCGAATGTGCCTTGGGGAAGAGCATCGGTGCAGTCGCTTTTTTGAAATGTGAAATTTCCGAGCGCGCTTTCGACTTCGAGCCCCGCTTCCGTCCGTTTCGCTTTTCCGCCTGTGAGATTTATTTTCGGATTTCCGATAAATTCCGCGATGCGCACGCTTGCAGGATTTTGGTATAAGCTCATAGGACTTGCGACCTGTTCGATGTGCCCGTTGAAAAAAACGGCGATGCGCGTCGACAGCGTGAGCGCTTCCACTTGATCGTGCGTCACATAGATGATCGTCGTACCCATCTCCTCGTGCAATCGCTTCAGTTCGCTGCGCATATCGACGCGGAGCTTTGCGTCGAGATTCGACAGAGGTTCGTCGAGTAAGAGGAGTTCGACCGGCGAAGCGATAGCGCGGGCAATGGCGACGCGCTGCTGTTGTCCGCCTGAAAGCTCGGACGGATAGCGCCCCGCATATTCGCCGATCTGCATGCGGCTGAGCGCACTTTCGACAAGCTTTTTGATTTCGTCTTTCGGCGTATGCTTTACGCGAAGACCGAAGGCGACGTTATCGAATACCGTCATGTGCGGCCACAAAGCGTATGACTGAAACACGAGATTTAAGCCTCGCTTTGCAGGAGGTGCGAAAAAACTTTCGGCCGCGTTTACGATGCGCTCACCGTCCATGACGATTGAACCCGACTGCGGTTTTTCGAGTCCCGCGATAACGCGCAGCGTCGTCGTTTTGCCGCAGCCCGAAGGACCGAGCAGCGTCATAAACTCTCCGTCTTCGATCGTCAAATCGACGTCTTTTAAAACGCGGTTCGTTCCGTAATATTTGTTGATGCCGGTCAATACGATTTTGCTCACGTCTAGCCTCCGAGTCCGCCGGCAATATCGGCGTGGAAAAATTTATTTGCGATCCAGTAAAATAAAAACACGAGGATAAAGAGTACGATTGCGACGGCGCTCGCCGGCTGTTGAAAGCCGTTCGTCGAATAGGTGTACGCCATATACGGCAGCGTCGCCTGCGTCGGCGTCATGAGGATGACGATCAAATCGAGTTCCTTTGCGATGCTTATCAAAATGAGCATGAGACCGCTCATAAAACCGTTTTTGGAAAGCGGAAACACGATTTTGAAAAAGCGCGTCAAAAAATTCGCACCCGCGATCTGCCCCGCTTCTTCAAGCTCCGTACTTATCTGGAGCATATTGGACGTACCCGCGCGGGAAGCGAAGGGCAAATGCTTTACAATAGAAACGAGGACAAGCACGGCAAAGGTACCGTACAGCGACGGAATGAGCGTCAGCGGATGTCCGAAAAACGAAACGCGGGTCGGAGATGCGAACATGGCAAGGTACATCGCACCGAAAGCGATCGACGGAATGAGATACGGGATAAACACGAGCTGTTCGACGAGCTTTCCGCTTTTTAAATGCCTGCCGCGCGAATTGATATAGCCGATGACCTGTCCGCAGATCGTCGCGATGACGGCCGTCCACGCAACAAGCAAGAGCGTATTTTTGACGAACATCCAAAACTGCGGCGATTTGAAAACGCCGGGAAGTCCGTCGGAAATCAAGGGGTCGCTTTCGCCGAGCCAGTGATGCAGCGTAAAATTCGAAAAACTGTAATCGCCGGCTTGGAGCATAAAGGTTTGATAAAGCAAAATGCCGAGCGGCAGGATGACGGCTACGGCCAAAAATGCGGAGAGTACGACGACCGTCGGCGCTTTCCACGAACCGAGCGAAAGCGGCGTCGAGCGTCCGCCCTTTCCGCCGATCGTCGCATAGGATTTCCGCGAACCGATAAGCTTTTGATTGACGAAGATATTTACCGACGCGATGAGGATAAGCATGATGCTGATCGCAAAGCCCGTGCCCTTTTGCGATTGGACGGTCGCATAGAGCGAGGTCGAAATCGTATAGTAGCCGACTTTGAGACCGAGGAAAGACGGAACGCCGAAAGTGCCCATCACTTTTGAAAAAGTCAATATGACGCTCGAAAGAATGGCCGGAAGCACGAGCGGAAAAGTGATCTTCCTGAGCATAAGCCCCTTCGACGCGCCGACGATCTCTCCCATCTCTTCGAGTTCCGAATTGATCGAACGGAGAGCTGCGGAAACGAGGAGATACGCATAGGCATAATAATGTATGGAAAGCACGAATACGATCGGAAGCGGCCCGTAGGCGAGCCAGTCGGGAGCGTTGATGCCGAGATAGCTCAAAAATCCCGCAGCCCCTCCTATCGTTTCGTTACGGAACACGGTGAGCCAAGCCATGGATTTGCACCACGACGGCAGCATATACGGCACGATCACCGCAAGAGAGAAAAATCTTTTTGCCGGCAGATCGGTACGCACTAAAAGCCACGCGACAAGAGAGCCGATGAGGATCGAAAGCGCACTCGTACAAACCGCGATGACGAGGGAATTGCGGAGCGGGATCCAAAAGAGATTGCGCGAAACATCGCTTGCCAAAAGCCGCTTCCAATAGTACAGCGTAAACTGACCTTCGACCGCACCGCGCACGCGACGGAGGTCGGTTTTCGCCATCGTAAAGGTCGTACCGATCATCTGCACGAGAGGCACGACGATGAGATAGCATAAAATCGCTACGGAAACGAGCATGATGATATTGTACGGATCGGTAAAATAATTTTTCAGGCGATTTTGCAGCCGTCTCCGCCGGGAAAAGGGTGGAAACGGCTCATCGGCATCGTACAGTGCAGGTCGCATCACATACTCCATTGAAAGATCCGACATCGGTCGCCGGGTAATGACGGGAACTTCTAAAAACTCGGGTGCATTTTTAGATGCTCTTCATACAAAAAACGCGGTTTATGCAAAGCAAAACCGCGATGATTTAATCGATTGATATAAGTGTATAGCACATCTTGTGAAAAGTCAACATTTCGCATTGCACATTTCGCATTGCACGCACACTGCTGCATGCACCACAGCGTACGTCGCTGCCGCTTACGTGCGGCAGTTAAGATTGCAAACAAAAATTAATAATTCTTTAAAGCCGTACACTTTTCGAAAAATTATTAAAAATTTATCGCGCTTACGACTGCGGCGACCCCCGCACGCCCGACGTTACTGCTCCTGCCGGCACCCCACACTTGCTTTCCGTCTTCCGTCGTGATCTGCACATACGCCATAGCGCTCGTATCGCTGCCGCGTCCGATGCTGTGTTCGTGAAACGATGTTATATTGAATTTCGGAACGGGTGTCGATTTCAGCGCATTGACGAAAGCGTCGAGAGGACCGTTTCCCTTTGCGCCGATCGTATACTTTTCGCCCTTCCATTCGACTGCGGCGCGGCACATAACCTGTTCGTCGCCGTCGTTTTCGATACCGCTGTCGAGATGCGTTTCGTTCAAATCGAGTATTTTAAGCGGAGAGGTTTTATTGAGCCATGTCTTTGCAAAGATATCGTATATCTCTTCGCTTTTGAGTTCCCGCTGCGCTTCGTCCGCAGCAGCTTTAACGATATCGCCGAAAGCCGTATGCATCGCTTTGGGCAGCATGATACCGTAGTCCTGTTCAAGGATAAAGGCCGCTCCTCCCTTTCCGCTTTGACTGTTGATCCTGATGATGCCTTCGTATTGCCTTCCGATGTCGTGAGGATCGATCGGAAGATAAGGCACATCCCACAGCGCATTTTCTCCGGCGTCCGCGCGACAGGCCATGCCTTTTCGGATCGCATCCTGATGAGAACCGGAAAAGGCGGTAAACACGAGCTCGCCCGCATAAGGCACGCGCGGGCCGACGGCCATGCCGGTAAACTCTTCGTAACGTTCACGCACGCCGTCGATGTGCGTAAAATCGAGAGCGGGATCGACACCCTGCGTATACATATTGAGGGCGACGTTTACGATGTCGAGGTTTCCCGTACGCTCGCCGTTTCCGAAAAGCGTACCTTCAACTCTGTCTGCTCCCGCAAGCAAGCCGAGTTCGCACGATGCGACGGCTTCCCCGCGGTCGTTGTGATTGTGCAAACTGACGATGACGTTTTCGCGGTTCGAAATGTGTTTGCAAAAATATTCGATTTGATCGGCAAAGATGTTCGGCGTCGCGCATTCGACCGTCGTCGGCAAATTCAAAATAATTTTATCGCTTGTCGTTTTCGCCCACGCTTCTTTTACCGCTTCGCAGATTTCGACCGCATATTCGATTTCGGTCGTCGAAAAACTTTCAGGCGAATATTCGAGGCGGATATGCGTGTCGCCCGCATCCGAAAGACAGTCCTGCACGCACTTGACGCCGTCGAGGGCAAGCTGCGTGACTTGCGCCTTTGTCATGCCGAACGTATATTTTCGCTGTGCGGGGGACGTCGAATTGTATATGTGGAAAATCGCTTTCGGCGCACCTTTCAGCGATGCAAAGGTTTTTTTGACAAGGTGTTCGCGCGCCTGGCAGAGCACTTGCAGCGTTACGTCTTCGGGCACGCGGTTTTCTTCGATAAGCCGGCGTAAAAACACATACTCCGTTTCGGATGCGGACGGAAATCCCACTTCGATTTCTTTGAATCCGATCTTTACGAGCAGATCGAAAAAATCGAGCTTTTGCTCTACGCCCATAGGATTGACGAGCGCCTGATTGCCGTCGCGGAGATCGACCGAACACCACACCGGCGCTTTTGTGATAAGCTTATCCGGCCACTCGCGCTTTCCGATATCGATTTTCGGAAACTGCCGGTATTTTCCTTTCGCATCCATTCCTGCCATTGTATTGCTCCTTGCGCATCGCGCCGCGCACCGCTATTTAAAAACAAAAAGACCCGCCGCCGAAGCGACAGGTCTGTAATTTATAGGATAACGATATACAGCACCTTTACCGTCGGCAAATTGAGAAAGTATTTGCATATAGTAGCGCCGTATATATCATATAATAAGTATCGCATAAAAAAACTGCTCTGTCAAGCTTACAGCACAAGCGTACGGCACAAGCGAGCATCGGCGGGAGGCGGAAATCCTTTTTTGTAAAAAATGCTGTATTTTCGGACGATGTTGTGGTATAGTAAAGCAATAACGGTATTGTTGCATGATTCTTATACGGCGATTTGCCTGACAAGAGAATTATGACGGATACGGAGAAGAGGCGTAGGTGAATAGCCCGCTTGGCTTTTACAGAGAAAAGAATGAATATAAT
>NZ_JAFEVM010000023.1:0-51195 GCF_016901105.1 Treponema sp. Marseille-Q4523
GCTTTCTTTTTAGAATATAAAAATCATTATCTTCCGTTTGCTCAATTATCGTCCCGTTTCCGTTTTCGTAGTTAGGAACATAAGAAATCGGCGGAGTCTCTTTCAGATAACCGGCAAAACATCTGCCGACAACTGCATATTTAACAGGATTCCCATCTTTGTCTTTCGCATTTTTTTGAACTTCGACAGTTACCCAATTACTTGTAATCCCGTCAATCGTTTCCTTTTTATCTTCAATATCGATAATTTTTACTCTGGTTCCTTTATTTAAAACAGTTATGATTTTATTTTCGGCATAGGGTGTTCTAAGCCGCAAATTATCGGTCGTGACCATATCTTTATATAATTCCAATTTTGTTTGCGCAAAGGCGAAAAAAGAGAAAAAAGCAAAGGGTAATAATATAAAAAAACGTTTCATGCAATCTCCTGTTTTTCAAATATCAATTCGATTGCTTGATATTGGAACAATTTTTATTTATAAGCGACGAAAGCGCGAATGTCAATGCCCTTGACAAATGCGATTGCTTTTCGCTAGAGTAAACGCATGAAACACGGCTTTTCCGTAAAAAACGATATGCGCTCATTCGTTGCGGGCGGCTTTTTGTCGGCGGCATACTCTTATTATCGCTATCGCTTTTTCTCCGCATGCGGAAGAGTCCCGCCGGCCTAAGGCTGCGTATGTGTTTTACTGAAAGCAGGTAAACAGAGGGAACTCTCCGGAGTTCCCTCTGTTATTTTAAATTATTACGGGAGTATGCCATGATTATTGTCTTGAAAAAGAATGCGACGGATGCCGCAATGCAGAATTTTATCCGACAGTGGAAAGAAAAAGGCTACGGCGTTCACGTTTCACGCGGTGAAGAAGCGACGATCCTCGGTTTGCTCGGTGATACGACAAAGCTCGATACGGAAAGCGTTATCGCCGACCCGATCGTCGAAGACGTAAAGCGCGTTACGGCTCCGTACAAAATGGCAAACCGCGCTTTCCATCCGGATAACACGGTGATCGCCGTCGGGGAAGGAAAAAATGCAGTACGATTCGGCGGCGACACGGTTCCGGTGATCGCAGGTCCGTGTTCCGTTGAAAGCGAAGAGCAGGTCGTCGCGATTGCAAAAGAAGTCAAAAAGGCGGGCGCAAAATTGCTGAGGGGCGGTGCGTTCAAACCGCGCACGTCTCCGTACGCTTTTCAAGGGCTCGGTGCGCTCGGCCTTGAATTTTTAAAATCGGCAAAAAAGGAAACGGGGCTTCCGATCGTTACCGAATTGATGGACGTGCGCCAGCTGCAGTATTTCGCCGATGTCGATGTCATTCAAATCGGGGCGCGCAATATGCAGAACTTCGATTTGTTAAAAGAGATGGGCAGGGAGGGAAAACCGATTTTATTAAAACGCGGCATGGCGGCAACGATTAAAGAACTGCTTATGTCAGCCGAGTATATCATGGCGAGCGGCAACGAAAACGTCATACTCTGCGAGCGCGGCGTGCGTACCTTCGATTCCTATACGCGCAACTGCCTCGACGTGAGCGCCGTTCCGTACTTGCACAAAGTGAGCCATCTTCCCGTCATCATCGATCCGAGCCACGCGTGCGGTATGAGCTGGATGGTGCCCACGCTTGCAAAGGCCGCTGTTGCGGCAGGCGCGGACGGCCTCATTATCGAAGTGCATAACGATCCCGGCCGCGCGCTGTGCGACGGAGAGCAGAGCCTCCGCCCCGACGAATTCGCCGCTTTGATGAAAGCTCTCGCCCGGGGAGCGGAAATCGAAGGCCGGCGCGTATGACGGTATCGTACATAATGCACACAGCTTACGGGGGAAATTATGAATGCAATGAATAATCTGCAAGATGCCGTTTACGGCATCGTAGGACTCGGTATCATGGGCGGATCGATCGCAAAAGCGATCCGCGCCAACGTGCTCGATATGCCGGAAGCTCGAGGAAAAATTTTTGCGTGCGATTCGCTGCCCGCGACGCTAGACGCCGCCGTTCGCGACGGTGTTATCGACAAAGGTTTTGCTCCGAGCGATGCAGGCGCCATGCTTTCCGAATGCGATATCGTCTATATCTGCCTCTATCCTCATGCGACGCTCGAATTTATTAAAACGCACCGGAACGATTTTAAAAGCGCTTCGATCGTTACCGACATAAGCGGCGTCAAAACGTTTTTAGCCGACGGCCTTGCGGATTTTTCGAGGAACGACGTCGATTGTATCTTCGGGCATCCGATGGCGGGCGGAGAAAAAGAAGGCTATGTCAATTCGAACGGCGCGTATTTTAAAGGGCGGAATTACATTCTGATGCTGCGGCCTTCGAATAAAGTCGAAAACGTCGAGCTCATAAAAAGCCTCATCGCAGCGATGGGCTTTACGCGCATCGTCGAAACGGACTGCAAAACTCACGATCGCAAAATCGCATTTACGAGCCAGCTCTGTCACGTCATTGCGTCGGCTCTTGTGAAAAGCGCCGAAAACGAAACGATCACCGAATTCGGCGGCGGCAGTTTTGAAGATTTGACGCGCATCGCGATGATCAATGCACCGCTGTGGACGGAACTTTTTCTCGCAAATAAAGACGAACTCCTTTCGCATATCGCAGCCTTTGAAAAGCAGCTTGCGTTTATGAAAAAAGCCGTCGCGGAAAACGACGCCGCTTCGCTTGAAGCGTACCTCGCCGACGTGCGCACGCGCCGAATGAATATGGGAACCTTCGTCGTCAAAACGAGTAAACCTTCGTATTGACGAGGAGAAGACCGTTCATTAGAATTGATAATTATGACCGATCTTGAAGTGCTCGACGGAGCGATCCGTCGTGTTCCCGACTTTCCGAAGCCGGGCATTCTTTTTTACGATATCACCGGTATCTTCGTCAACCCCGAGGCGTTTTCGTTTTGCATCGACAGTATGGTAAACATATATCGCGATAAAAATATAGATGCGGTTGCCGGTGTCGAATCGCGCGGCTTTTTGTTTGCAGCTCCCTTTGCCCTTCGCATGGGGATCCCCCTTGTGCTCGTGCGCAAAAAAGGAAAGCTGCCGGGCGATAAATATACGTGCGCGTATTCGCTTGAATACGGACAGGCTGAAATCGAAGCGCATAAATCGGATATCGAAAAAGGAAAGCGCTATCTCATCGTCGACGATCTCATCGCGACGGGAGGAACGCTCCAAGCTTCCCGCAATCTTATCGAACAGGGCGGAGGGGTCGTTTCGGATTTTTTCGGTGTCATAGGACTCGCCGACCTGCACTACAAAGAAGCGCTTGAGCCGATACGCGTTACGACGCTCATCGATTATCACGGTGCGTGATCGCAGCTATGCTTAAGGGATAGCTCTGAAATTTATAATTTCTGGAAATTATTAATTATTAAATACGGATGTCTTTATGAATGAATTGCCGTTGCATTACAAGCAGATACTGAATTCAAAAGAGACGGAACACGCGATCGTCCTGATAAAAAATTTTTTCCAAACGGCGCTTTCGACCGAATTGAATTTGACGCGCGTCACGGCGCCTCTTTTCGTGCAGAGCGGGATCGGCGTAAATGACGATTTGAACGGCGTCGAACAGCCGGTATCGTTTCCGGTAAAAGATATGGGAAACAAGCGCATGGAAATCGTGCAGTCGCTCGCCAAATGGAAGCGGCTCAAAGTGACGGAACTCGGCATGAAAGCGGGCTTCGGCATTTATACCGATATGAATGCGATCCGTCCCGACGAAACGCTCGACGCTATTCATTCCCTGTACGTCGATCAATGGGATTGGGAAATGGTGATTACGCCTGAAAACCGTACCGTATTTTATTTGCACGAAATCGTAAAAAAAATCTACCGCTGCCTGAAGCGCGCCGAGTTTTATATTTACGATGACTATTCTGCGATCGCGCCGTCTCTCCCGGAAAATATTACGCTTTTGTACGCCGACGATTTGGAAAAGGAATACCCCGCGCTTACTCCGCACGAACGGGAAGCGAAGGCCGCAAAAAAATACGGTGCGGTGTTTATCACCGGCATCGGCGGAAAAATGCCGAGCGGATCCGTTCACGACGGACGCGCGCCCGATTACGACGATTGGATCACCGAAACGGGCGACGGACATCGCGGCTTGAATGGCGACATCATCGTGTGGAACAGCGTGTTGAAAGCGCCGCTCGAACTTTCGTCCATGGGCATCCGCGTTTCTCCCGAATCGCTGAAAGCGCAGCTCAAAGAGCGGGGCTGTACCGACCGCGAAAAATTCGAGTTTCATAGAAAATTGTTAAAAGGCGAATTGCTGCAGACGCTCGGCGGCGGTATCGGACAGTCGCGCTTGTGTATGTTTCTGCTCAGGAAAGCGCACATCGGCGAAACGCAGGTGAGCATTTGGCCGAAAAAAATTATTAAAGACTGCGCCGATGCAGGCGTCACGCTCTTGTAGCGCGGAAAGCAAATTAAGGAAACTGTTCAAAACTGCTTTGCAGTTCACTTCGGCGAACTTCTTAAAACAGTTTCCTTACGGAACCGACCGATAGGCTTGCAGTTTTTGGACAGCCCTCTCCAGTGGAAACGATTTTTTTTGTTGCCGACGAAACTTCCCGCCTCGACGATCTTTTGCGAAAAAAGCTGCCGCCGTATTTCGGCGGTGACGTACCCGTAAGCAATTCAAAAATACGACGCCTCATCGTCGCGGGTGCGGTATTTTCGGACGGCGTGCAGTGCCGCATTCCCGCATATACGGTGAAAAAGGGAAGCCGCATCGAAGTAAAAATCGACCGGGGAAAATTTTTTTACGAAAAGCAAAACGACGACATATCCTTCGAACTTTCGAAACAATCGATTTTATACGAAGACGATTTTTTAATAATCGTCGACAAACCCGATCGTTTTCTGACCGAACCGACGGTTGCAGGCAATCGCGGCAATATGCACGACGCCGTCATCGCTTGGCTGTGGAAGGAAAATCCTTCGCTTCGGAATAAACCGTATGCGGGTATCATGCATCGCCTCGACAGAACGACGAGCGGAGTATTGCTTTTTACAAAACAGCGCTCGGTAAACGCGCGCATGCACGAACTGTTCGAAAGCGGCGCCGTAGAAAAAACATATCGCGCTCTCGCCGCAAAACCGCTCGTGCCGCCCGATGTGCAATTCAGCGTCGAAAGCCGGATCGGGAAACTCGGCGGGAGCGGTATGTGGGGCGAAGTAGGGGACGGGCGAGGGCGCTTTGCGCGAACGGATTTTACGGTGCTCGGCGAATGCGTTTGGAACGGAAAAAAATTATTAAAAATCGAAGCACGGCCGATCACGGGTCGCACGCATCAAATCCGCATCCATCTCGCCTCAAGCGGTATGCCGATTTTCGGTGACGAACGCTACGGCGGCGAAAAGGCGGAGCGGCTTTTTCTGCACGCCTATTCGATTTCGTTTGCGCATCCGGTAAGCGGCGATATGCTCACCGTGCGTGCAAAGCTGCCGGACGGATTTTAGCGACGGAAAAATTGCATACGGTTTTATACTTGACGCCCCGCGTCGGGGTATTAAACCCTCCGCACGAATAAAAAAAGCTGCCGAAAAGGCAACAGCTTTCGGCAGCCATATACGATGCGTATGTTTTTACAGCGAGTCGTAGAATGCTTTTACGAGCAGCGCCGCGACGTATGCTCCCGGATCGAGCAATTCCCGGGATGCTTCTCCGCGCGTTGCCGCCCGACCGTGCACGGCAAGCATTCCCTTTGTGTTTTCATAACCGCGCATCGCTTCTTCGGCTGCGTGTGCGGCGCTCTCTTTGAGCGGCAGTTCGACGGAGTCCGTGAGCGCTTTTACTGCAGGATAAAGACCGTCGACAAATGTTTTATCGCCCTGTTTTGCTTTGCCGAGATTCATTACGCCTTCGAGATATGCACCGAACAACGCGTTGATATTTTCACGCGACAGTTCCGTAACGCCTTTCAACGCTTTCCCCGCATGCATAAGACCTGCCGCCATGAGCGTGCCCATCGTCGAGGGGACGGCGGATCCCATCGCTTTTCCTGCGGCGTACAACATTTTTCCGCAGTCGCTTTCGGGAGAGTCTTTAATCGCATTGTACGCAGCGGTAAATCCGTCGCTCATTGTCAATCCGAGGTCTCCGTCTCCGACGACGCTGTCTTTTTTTATAAGTTCGTCTTTCCGTTCGGTCATAATGTCAGAGGCGGATTTTAAAAAATTTTTTATTAATAAAGCATCCATATTTTCATTTCCTCATAGTTGTGTAAAAAACGGCGTATGAGCGGGAGCGTCAAGATATTTTTTTAATTCGTCGTCCAATTTCAAAACGCTGATCGATATGCCCGCCATCTCAAGCGATGTAACGTATTCGCCGACATAATAGCGGTGTACGCCGATACCGCGCGCTTTCATGATTTCATTGACCTTTTTTACGATAATGTACTGTTCATCGAGAGGTGTCGCTCCGAGTCCGTTGATGAGCACGGCCGTTTCATCGCCCGTGTTAAACGGCAGATCGTTTAATATTGTATCGAGCATCTCTTGAGCGATATTATCGGCGCTTTCGAGTTTTCCGCGCCTTATTCCCGTTTCTCCGTGAATCCCCATGCCGATTTCCATTTCGTCTTCGTCGATCGTAAAGCCCGGTTTTCCGACGCGGGGTACAACGCAGGGCGTCAATGCAACGCCCATCGTACGTACATTTGCCGCGGCCTTTTCCGCAATTCGCTTCACTTCTTCAAGCGGGAGCATCGCATCCGCGGCAGCGCCCGCACATTTATATACGAATACGATACCTGCGACACCTCGTCGTTTGCTTTTTTCTCCTTGTGCCGGGGCGGCGGAAGCGACATCGTCCGCACCGAGAACGGTTTCCACTTTTATGTTCTCTTCGAAATCGGCCTGTTCCGCCGCCATATCGAAATTGAAAATATCGCCGTTATAGTTGCCGTAAATGTAAAGTACGCCCGCTCCGCTGTCTATGTATTTCGTACAGGCGAGCATTTGATCCGCACTCGGGCTTTGAAATACATCGCCGACCGAGCATGCATCGAGCATTCCTTTGCCGACATATCCGAGAAAAAGCGGTAAGTGTCCGGAACCGCCGCCCGTCGCGATGCCGACTTTGCCCTGTTTTTTATTTGCGGTTACAAGACAATGGACATCCCCGTTTGTATAGGTGATGAGATCCGGATGCGCAATGTACAGACCCTCGAGCATCTCTTTTACATAATCTTCCGGTTTGTTGATGATTTTTTTCATTACCCGTTTCTCCTGTTATGATCGATTTATAAAAATTATTAAAGATTACAATGTAATTTCCAGCTGTTCATTCTCTTGGTACGCCGAAACGACGCAATCCGTTTTATATGTTCGCTCGGGAAGCGCAATGAGGACGTGTCCCGTTTCTTTTTCTATTGAAAACGGACACAAATGATAAACGCCTGCGTTGAGGCGTACGAGCGTTCCCTTCGGCACGATAAACGCTTCCGTTTTTTCAGGGATGAGTTTGTTGCTTGCAGGCGCGACATGGATAACGATGTCGGTGTCCAAAGGTAAAATGATTTCGCCGGTATGGTCGTGATATTCGACCGAATCCACGATCATTGCATCGCGCTTATGTACGACAAGCGGTGAAAAGCCGACAGGCGCATTGAATTTTACGGGGAAAAGAACTCTATCGGGATAAAAGCCTCCCAAGTCGTGACCTTCCGGATGTAAAAGGTCGGTAAAACTTCCGAACCGATTAAATGCATCGACTGACAATTTTTGCGCTTTAATTTTTCTCATAATGATTACTCCTTTTCTTTTCTTTCTTCGATATATTTTGAAATCAGTACTGTGATAACTAAAATAATACCGAATACGAATGTTGCAACAAAAGAATTGACACGCCGTAAATTGAATGCACTTGAAATAAGTTGCAAAACAAAAACCGCGAGCATGACCCCGAATACATTGCCTTCTCCTCCGTTCGGGTTCGTTCCGCCGAGGACTACGATGAGCAGCGTCAACATAGTGTAGGAAGAGCCGTAATTGCTTTTTGCCGAATTGTAGTGCGACGAGATTAAAATACCGCTGAGCGCACTGAGAATTCCGCCGATGGCATACGTCATCACGGTAACTTTCACCGTATTTATGCCGCTGTATTTTGAAGCGGTTTCGTTGGTACCGAGGAATTTAAGCTCCTGTCCGTAGACGGTTGAACGCATGATGAATGCCATAACGCAGGTGATGAGCATAAACACGTAAAACGGTATCGGAATTCCGAGGAACCTGCCGTTTGAAATCATCGAAAAAGATTCGGGAAGACCGGTAAGCGCAGGCCCTTTCGTGATCGCGAGGCCGAGTCCTTCGTACAACTGGAGACCGCACAGCGTCACGAGCATTGCGGGTATTTTTAAGTAGCCGATCAAAAATCCGTTTATTAATCCGCAACAAAGTCCGACGATGAGCGAGAGACAGACAGCTATGATAATTGAAACGGGAGAGCCGCCGTTTGCGAGCATAAAGCATGCTCCGATGATGCTTGACAGATTCGCTATGCCGACGAGGGACAGATCGATACCGCCTGAGATCATCGCAATCATCATTCCGTAACACATGATGCCGTATTCGGGCAGCTGGATAAACATACCGCGCATATTCGCCGCTCGGAGAAAACGACGAGGTTCGAGAATACTCATGATAACGATGATTGCTATGATCATACCGAGCAACATGAGATTTTCGCCGTACGGTTTTCTTATCGGTTTTATTTTTTTTATCACAGTCATAGTATCCCGTCCTTATATCTTTTCGCTGTTTTGTATACGCTTCGCTCTGATCGATGTGATACTCGTGCCGAGTACGATAATCAATCCGATGACGAAAGTTTGAAAACGAGTGGGAACTCCGACCATGACGAGATTGTTTTGAATCAGCGCGATCAGCAAAATACCGAGTACGGTACCGATGACGGTGCCGTGTCCTCCGGTAATGCGGGTACCTCCTACGACGATGGCTGCGATGACCATCATTTCACTGCCCATTAAATTTTTCGCGGTAGCCTGCCGCATAAGGATCGTGTGGGTGACGCCGCCTACTGCCGCAAGAATTCCGCCTGCGGTATATACGACCGATTGTATGAAATTTACTCGGACGCCTGCGATGCGAGCCGCATTTTTATCCCCGCCGATCGCATATATGCCTCTGCCGAACATTGTGTATTTTAAAACGATATAGAGCAGGACGAGCACTATGATCGGAATGAGAATAAAACTTGTCATTTCGAAGCGTATCCCGTTTTTGTTTATATAGCTGAATAGAAATTGCTTTGAAAGAGAATCGATATGCGGAGGGATATTCGAATACTCTTTGGTACCTAAAAATGCGAGCGTACCTCCGTTCAATATACTGCTTACTCCGAGCGTCGCAATAAGCGGCGGAATATTTCGGTATACGATGAGGAATGCGTTCAGTAAGCCTATTGCGAAACCGAGCAGGCAGGCGAGACCGTAAAAGAAAGCTACATTATCGATGTTGTATGTCAATATGAGCCGTATCGTCGCGTATGACGTAAAGCAGGCGGTAGCCGGAAACGATACGTCGATGCCGCCCATGATGATGACGGTCATTTCTATCGCGGCAAATATCAAAGAAACGAGCATTGCACGCAAAAGAGTGATGATCGTCGAAAAACTGCAAAATGCGGGATTTACAATACCGATTACGGACGCGAGTACGATTATCGTGTATAAGACGATCGCTTCGTTCGACGTATACCAATCGTTTTTGATTCTTTTATCTCTGAGCATATTCATTTTTTTCCTCTTCGGTTACGGAGCTCATCATTGCGCTGATGTCTGATTCCCGTATATCGGTCACGTTGAAGACTCCCGAACTTTTTCCGTTTTTCATAATTATTAATTTATTGCAGTTGTAATACAACTCGCTCAAATCGTCGGTGATGATTATAACGCCCATCCCCTGTGCGGCGAGGTCGTGAAGGATGGCATGGATGTCCGCTTTCGCACCGACATCGACACCGACTGTCGGGCCGTTTAAGATGATGAGATCCGGATGCGTGTTCAGCCATTTTGCGATAACCATTTTTTGAGCGTTACCGCCGGAAAGCGTTTTTATAGGCGTTTCTACCGCAGAGGCGACACAGCCGATTTTTTTTATCCAATCGGCCGTTACCTGATCCATTTTTTGCAAATCGAGCCGTCCGTGTACCATGTAGTCGGAAATCGATGCCGCTACGGTATTGTCGCGTATCGAGCGCGACAAAAACAATCCTTGTGTGAGCCGGTCTTCGGGAACGTACGCGATTTTATTTGCAACCGCGTCGGATATGGAACGTATTTTCAATTCTTTACCGCGCAATTTGATCGTACCGCTTGTCGGCGGAATGATGCCGAAAAGCGTATCTCCGATTTCTCCGCGACCGGAACCGAGCAGACCGGTGATCCCGAGAACATCGCCTTTTTGCAATGTAAACGAAACGTTTTCAAAGCTCCCTTTGCGGCAAAGGTTTTGTACGTCGCAGATGACGTCGTCATCCGTTTTCGGAGGATCGTATTTTTCGTCCACGAGTTTCCGCCCCGTCATACATTCGATGAAACGGGAACGATCGAAATCGTTTATCGAACCTGAGGCGACATTTTCACCGTTGCGTAAAATGGTAAGCGTATCCGCAATTTCGTAAATTTCTTCGAGCTTATGATTGACGATGACAATCGCCATGCCGTCGTTTTTAAGATAGCGCAATACGTCGTAAAGCATTTTGACTTCGCATTCATTGAGTGCGGTCGTCGGTTCATCGAGGATGAGCAGCTTCGCATCATTGATGATGGCTCGGCATATCGCAACCATTTGTTTATTTGAAATGCTCAAACGTTCGACGGGGATATCGGTATCCATATCGGCACCGATCATACCCATCGCTTTCAATGCAAGTTCGCGCGAATCTTTCCAGTTGATGAATTTTCTGTTTTCCATGAGGTTTCGATTCATAACGATATTTTCCGCAACCGTAAGGTTCGGAAAGACGGCGAAATCCTGATAGATTACCTGTACGCCTTTATGAATCGCATCGATGGGAGTTAAATTTTTTACTTCCGTTCCTTCAAAAAAGATTTTTCCTGATGTCGGCTTTTTTACACCGGATACTATTTTGATCAATGTCGACTTTCCGCAGCCGTTTTCACCTGCAAGACAGTGTATCTCTCCGGGATAGACGGTCAGGTCGACGCCTTTCAACGCTTGTACGCCTGTAAATTCTTTCGTTATATGAGATAATCGCAAAAAATCTTTTGCCATTGTTGTCTTCCATAAAAAATCATCGCCGTTCGAAATCCCGCTGTGGACGACCGGCAGCCGATCCAATCCACACCGCAGGACTTCGGATGCGGCGCAATTGCAATAGTAATAAGAAATGCAGTGATGCCGAAAAAATATATGTATGCGGTTTTCAGCATATTTTGTTAAGAGACAAGGAAGACGTACACACATCTTCCTTGTTTGCCGTTTTGATTTAGAAATTGATGGACGGATCGTCTACGTTGCTTTTCGTAATGTCGATCCATGCCTGTCCGCTCAATACTTTGCCCTTTAACGAAAGATTCGTATATCCGGGGACGTTGAGGTTCATACCGTCTGAAATCTTTTCTTTTTCGAGTACTTTGAGGGCGAGCTGGATCATCGCTTTACCTGCGAGTGCAGGATCCCAAAATGATGCCATCGCGATGGTGCCGTCTTTGATATATTTTCCGGAGACGGAAACGAGCGATGTTCCGACGATGTGGACCTTACCTGCGAGACCGAGTTCTTCGACCGCAAGCGCCGCACCTGCCACATCGGGCATAGCCGATCCTTGAATGCCTTTAAGGTTGGGATTTGCCGTGAGGACTTCTTTTACCTTGTTGTACGACGTTTGGAGATTATCGGCCGTTTCGATTTTATCGCCGTATTGTTTCATGCCGGGGAATTTTTTCAACTGCAACGCTTTTGCGGCGTCGACCCATTGATTGTGCGATTCGCTTGTGAGAGAGCCGACTTCAAAAATATAATCGCCTTTTCCGCCGGTCAGTTCACCGAGTTTTTCCATAAAATGACGGCCGTATGCGTCGTTGTCGAACGCTTCGATATCGTAATCGATATTCGTCATGCCCGATGCTTCGTGGGAAATAACGACGATACCTTGATCGCGTGCTTTTTTCAAGACGGGTTCAAGCGCCTGGGTCGAAAACGGTACGACGCAGATAGCATCGACACCCTGACTGATGAGGTCTTCGATAAAACGTGCTTGGAGCGCGCCGTCGCCTTCCGACGGACCCGTATAAAACGCATCGATACCCGTTTCTTTCGCATAGTCTTTTACGCCGACTTCCATTCGTTGAAACCATGAAATGCTTGTCAACTTCGGAACGACGGCGATCCTATATTTTTTCCCCGAACCGCCTGCATCCTGCGCGCCGGTAGCAAATACTGCCATGTTTACGGTTAAAATTGCAACTGCCAACAGCAATCCCATTTTTTTCATTGGAGTCCTCCTAAAAATGTATCAAATAATATGTATTTGTTTTGCAGATAAAAGTATAAAGCCGAATTTTTGAGCTGTCAAGTTTTTTATAAGGCGTGCGACGTGCAAACGCCGCCGTGATTATCGCGCAGCCGCAACAACCGTGTATCGGGTTATTTACAAAAATCGGTATACAAGTTATAGTGAAACGCATGTGTCGCCAGGATGGTGGAATTGGTAGACACAAGGGACTTAAAATCCCTCGGCAGTTAAATGCCGTGCCGGTTCGATCCCGGTTCCTGGCAAAAGCCTTTATGTTTTCGGATACTCATTTTCATTTTTCCAAGATGTGTGAACGTGCGGGAATCGACGGCGCGGAAATCCTTTCAGCGATGGCGAAACGCGATTGTTTTTTTGCGCTCGACATAGGCACGGAAAGCGGCGATTTGACGACACGCAAAGAAATCATGGAAAAAGCGTTTTCGCGTGTAAGCGGAGAATTGCATGACGGCGCGCGGCATATGTTGCATTACACTGCAGGTTTGTGGCCTTCTCCCGATGCGATTACGCATCGAAAAGCGATGACGGAGACGCTGGAAAAAGATATTGCTTCGTTTCCCGAAAAGATTGCGGCAATCGGTGAGTGCGGCATCGACCGCCATTGGAATGCAGCGGGCGCCGACGGAAGAAGCGAAAACGATTTCGATCGGGCGATGCGCGACGGGGAGTGTGAACTCTTTGAAATGCAGATCGCGCTTGCAAAAAAATTAAAGCTTCCCCTTGTCGTGCACAGCCGCGACGGTTTTGAAGACACGTATCGGTGTATAAAAAAAGCGGATTACGACAGAGGGATCATCCACTGTTTTTCGTACGGTATCGAAGAAGCGCGAGCTTTCCTCGACTGTGGCTGGTACATCAGCTTCAGCGGTTCGGTTACATACGCAAAGCGCGGCAAAGCGGACGAAATGCAAAAGCTTTTGTCCTACGTTCCTTCGGACAGGATCCTCTGCGAAACCGATTCCCCGTACCTCGCTCCCGTTCCGTACCGCGGAAAAACGAATACGCCGCTTTTCGTCGAACACGTCTGTCGCTATGTCGCGCAGGCACGAAAAGTAAGCGCCGAGATGCTCAGCGAAACCGTCGATGAAAACTGCCGCTGTCTCTTTGAGATCGACGGATAGGGCGTGTCCGCTCATATACGAAAATATCACGTGTCCCCGATAGGCGTTGTCAGGTTATTGACACTTATTATGAAAAACAATATAGTAGTTTGCATATTTGCCGTAGAGCTTGGGCTATTAGCTCAGTAGGTAGAGCAACGCCCTTTTAAGGCGTGGGTCTGCAGTTCGAATCTGCAATAGCTCATTTCCGCGCGCTTCTTTTTGAGGCGCGTACCCTTCCAAGCATCACCGTCATATCGATTGTTTTCATTTTATTCCGTATACTGAAATTCTTAGAATTAAAATTTTCTCTTTTCAAAAATAAAAGACTATGGTATAATTTTATATATTTTGTGCCGAATGCTCGATCATAGGGGGCGATCTGCCTGCGCTGTTTCAGCGTCGCAGAATACCGCGAGTTCGGTCTTTCGGCGTTTGCGCCGTACTTGGAATGCGCGCGTCTTAAGGTAAAGATTTTAACTGCGGATAGCCGCAGTCTGTCGTTCAATAACAATGCATGCTTCATTATTAGTGGCATAAGGGGGTGTGAGCAGGTTATGAAAGGCGAAATGTTTTACGTCGTAGCGCCGGTATCGCAAGTGTGGGTCTACAAAGACAAAAAGGAAGCGGAAGCGATGGCGGAAAAGAATAACTGCAACTGCATGGGATTTGCGGATATGCAGGGATCGACAAAGCAGACGCTGCCTATGGTAACGATACGCGGAAAGGGAAAATAAGTTTTACGTATTCGTTCACGGGAGGGGTAGATGAACGAATGGCTCAAAAGGCTTACTGAATCTATACGAAATTTGTGGGCGAAAGGAACGGTCGTGCAGAAGATCGTGTTCTTCGGCCTTGTTGCGCTCGTCATCGTCGCGATCGTGCTCGCGGCGTCTCTTTCGTCGCGTCCGACGACGGTCAGGCTTTTCAATTCGCCGGTTACCGACGAGACGGCGCGGACGAGGATCCTCGACAAATTGAGCGAACAAAACGTCGAAGCGTACGTGACCGACGACGGTTATATTTCCGTCGGAGACGAACGCACTGCGCGGCGCATGAGGGACGTACTTATCGGCGAGGGACTTGTTCCGTCGAACATCGATCCGTTCGCATCGTTTTACAATCGAAGCTGGTCGACGACGGATGCCGAACAAAACGTGCGTCTGAAAAACGCGATCACGCAGACGGTCAAACAGCACCTCGAAGCGATCGACGACATAACGAAGGCCGACGTCAATATCGTCCTGCCCGACAATTCGCTGTTTATCTCCGAACAAAATCCGGTGACCGCAAGCATCATCCTGCGCGTAAAGCCTATGAGTTCTCTGCTGCAGGATCCCAGGCGCATACGCGGCATTCAAAGCCTCGTGCAGACGGCGGTCGAAGGATTGCGTCCCGAAAACATCACGATCACCGATGCCGACGGCAATGTCTTGAACGATTTCGCCGCGATGGATGCGATCGATACCGTCAATCTCGTCGCGCGCCAGCAGCGAGAAATTCAAAAGCTCGAAGCCTACTACCGCGCGCAGATTTTAAAATCGCTTCAAAGCACGTATACCGAAGACCGCCTGCGCGATTTGAATATCAAAATCGATATGGATATGTCGAAGCGCACGAGCGATTCTACGATCTACACGCCGATTCAAATCCGCGCCGACAATCCGCGCACTCCCTGGGACGATTCTGAACTCCGCGATTCGCTGACGATTTCGCAGCAGACCGTTACGAAAGAGTGGCAGGGTACGGGCTTTAATCCCGAAGGACCCGCGGGCACCGAAGGGCAGACGCCGCCCGTGTATTCGGATATGTCGAACGTCATCGGGCGTTCTACCGAAACGGGCGTTACGCAAAACAACGTCGTCAACACTACTCAGGAGCACAAAGAGACGAGTCCGCAGATAGACCGTGTTTCGGTTGCGGCGAACGTCGACGGTACGTGGACGACGCAGCTCGATCCGAAAACCCATCAGCCGGTCATAGATCCGGAAACGGGCAGGATCCGGCGCGTGTATACGCCCGTTCCGACCGATACGCTCGTGCAGACTGCGAACTATATTCAAGGAGCTGTAGGCTACGACGTGAGCAAAAATTATATCGTAACCGTGACGAATATTCCGTACGACAGGACTGCGCAGTTTGCCGCAGAAGACGAAGCGTATTTTGCGGGCATCAGGCGGCGTCTTGCGATTATGATTTCACTCGGCGCGATTGCGCTCGTGCTCGTCCTGTTCATCGTCATCCGCCTCGTCATGCGGGAGCTCGAACGGAGGCGCAGGCTTCGCGAAGAAGAGCTTTTGCGCCAGCAGCAGGCGGCCCGCGAACAGGCGCTGTGGGATGCAAAAGAAGAGAGCGTGGGCGTTACGATGTCCGTCGAAGAGTCGCGGAGGGCGGAGCTTCAGGAAAATGCGATCGCGATGGCAAAAGAGCATCCGGAGGACGTTGCGATGCTCATACGCACGTGGCTGATGGAGGAGTGACAGTATGGCAGAAGAAGCGAAAAGCACAGCCGCAAAATCGAACAATCCGAAGCCGATTCCGAAGCCCGGCAGCTTAAAAACGCCGACGGCGGCGGGCGGCAAAAAAGGCATAAAAGATTACAAGAGTTTGACAGGCAGGCAAAAAGCCGCCATATTCCTCGTATCGCTCGGCAGCGACGTTTCCGCCGAAATCATGAAGCATCTTCGCGAAGACGAAGTCGAAACGCTGACGTTTGAAATAGCGCGCTTGGAAACGATCGACGCGGAATTTAAAGACGCCGTTCTCGAAGAATTCCAAGAGCTGATGAACGCGCAGAATTTCATCACGACCGGCGGTATAGACTATGCGCGCGAACTCCTCGAAAAATCGCTCGGAAGCCAAAAAGCGATCGATATCATCAACCGTCTCACGAGTTCGCTCCAAGTACGTCCTTTCGACTTTATACGGAGAACCGATCCCGCGCACTTGCTGAACTTCATTCAACAGGAATACCCGCAGACGATAGCGCTCATCCTTGCGTATTTGGAACCGGGCAAAGCCGCCGTCATTCTCCAAAATCTGCCGGAAGAGATGCAGCCGGAAGTTTCGAAGCGCCTGGCGACGATGGACAGAACTTCCCCCGATGTTTTGCGCGAAGTCGAACGCGTGCTCGAAAAAAAACTTTCTACGCTTTCGAGCGAAGATTACACCGCAGCAGGCGGCGTCGACAGCATCGTAGAAATTTTGAACCTTGTCGACCGCTCTTCGGAAAAGGCGATCATCGAATCGCTTGAAGAAGAAGATCCCGATTTGGCCGAAGAGATCAAAAAGAAAATGTTCGTCTTCGAAGATATCGTTATGCTCGACGACCGCGCTATCCAAAAAGTATTGCGTGAAGTCGATACGCAGGAACTCGCAAAAGCGCTCAAATCCGTCGATACGGAAGTGCAGGATAAAATTTTCCGCAATATGTCCAAGCGCGCGGCGAGCATGTTAAAAGAAGATATGGAATTCATGGGACCGGTGCGCCTCAAAGACGTCGAAGAATCGCAGCAAAAAATCGTTTCAACGATCCGCCGTCTTGAAGATTCCGGTGAAATCGTTATCGCCCGTTCGGGTGAAGACGAACTCGTAAGTTGACGGCACTATAGAGGAAGCAGATGGCAAAAACCGTTTTCCGCCCGAATGAAATCAAATCGCAAAAGGGCGAAGTGATGTTGAAGCTCGTCCACGAATTTAAACCGCCGGAAGAAAAAAAAGTCGAAGCGGCGCCGGAATACGACGGACCGACGGTCGATGATTTGAGGCGCGAAGCGGAAGAGTACAAAAAAAATTGGGAAGCGGAAAAACAGCGGATGCTCGACGAAGCGCAGGCATCTGCGGATGAGATCGTTCGGAAGGCGGAACAGGCGGCCTTTGCCGAAGTAAAGCGTCAAACCGATGAAGCGAATATTATTAAAGCCGATGCTCAAAAAAACGCGGAAGAGATCGTAAAAAAAGCGCAGGAGGCGGCGCAGGGCTTGATCCGCGATGCCGAGGCGCAGCAGCAAAAGGTCGAATCGGACGCGCATAAAAAAGGCTTCGACGAAGGTCACGAAAGCGGCTACCGTGACGGAGAAGCCGAAGCGAACCGTCTCATCGAACGTATGCACTCGATGCTCGAAGCCGTCATGCACCGCCGCGAAGAGATTTTGCGCGATACCGAAACGCAGATCGTAGAACTCGTCATTTTAATGACGCGCAAAGTCGTCAAAATCATTTCCGAAAATCAAAAGAGCGTCATCATGAGCAACGTACTCGCTGCTCTGAAAAAGGTAAAAGGCAGATGCGAAGTGACGCTTCGCGTCAATCTCGAAGACGTCAAACTCACGACGGAGCACATAGACGATTTTATCAAGCGGGTCGAAAACATCCGCGGCATTACGGTCGTCGAAGATTCGACGGTCGAAAAGGGCGGTTGCATCGTCGAAACCGACTTCGGCGCGATCGACGCGCGCATTTCGAGCCAGCTCAGCGAACTCGAAAACCGCGTTATGGAAATCTCGCCGGTAAAGACGCTTGCAAAATCCGACGTGATCGAACCGTCTTCTTAGATTAATAAAATCGGCGCGGGTGGGGACATGCGTTCATCGTATACGGGAGAATTCGATTTTTCAAAATACCTCAAAACGGCTGAAACGATCGATCCGATTTTATACATCGGACACGTGACGGCAGTCAACGGCCTCGAAATCGAAAGCCGCGGTCCGCGTTCGGTCATCGGCGAAATGTGTGCGATCCGCATGCCCGATTCCGCCGAAACGCTTGCAGCCGAAGTCGTCGCCCTTGACGGCACGACGGTAAAGCTCACCGCATACGGAGACACGAAGGGGCTTGAAGTAGGATGCGAAGTCGTCGCTTCGGGTTCCGTGCTGCGCGTTCCCGTCGGCTCATCCCTTTTGGGGCGCGTCATCGATGCGACGGGAAAACCCTGCGACGGACTCGGCGAAATCGTGCCGGAAACTTATTATCCTGCTGTTGCATCTCCTCCCGATCCGATGAAGCGTCTTCCCGTTGTGCGCAGGGTAGCGACGGGAGTGCGCGCGATCGACGCGATGCTCACCGTCGGCAAGGGGCAGCGGCTCGGTATCTTTGCCGGAAGCGGGGTCGGGAAATCGACGCTCATCAGCATGATAGCGCGCAACACCGACGCCGACATCAACGTTATCGGTTTGATCGGAGAGCGCGGCCGCGAAGTGCTCGATTTTATCAACCGCGATTTGGGAAAAGAAGGCTTGGCTCGTTCGGTCGTCGTTATGGCGACAAGCGATCAGCCGTCGATCTGCCGCCTGCGCGCAGCCTACGTGACGACCGCCGTCGCCGAATATTTCCGCGACAAAGGCAAAGACGTCATGCTCATGTTCGATTCCGTTACGCGATTTGCACAGGCGCAGCGGGAAATAGGACTTGCAAACGGCGAACCGCCGGCACAGCGGGGCTATCCGCCGAGCGTATTCGATATGATCCCGAAGCTGCTCGAACGCGCCGGTACAAACGACAAAGGTTCCATTACCGCGTTTTATACCGTGCTCGTCGACGGAGACGATCTCAACGAACCGATCACCGACAAAGTGCGCGGAACGCTCGACGGGCACATCATATTGAACCGCCGTCTCGCACAGGCCTACCATTATCCCGCGATCGACGTGCTGCAGTCGATAAGCCGCCTCTCCAAGCGCGTTACCGGCCGCCAGACGCAAAAAGCCGTCGGCATATTGCGCACTCTTATGGCCTCTTATGCGAACAACGAGATGATGATCACGACGGGCATTTATCAAAAAGGCAATTCTGCTGAAATCGATGCTGCTCTCGAAAAACACGCCGCCATCGAAGCTTTTTTAATGCAAGAAGAATACGAAAAGTGCCCGCTCGACGAAACGCTCAAAACGCTTTCCGAGCTTTCAGGGGTTGCGATCCCGATCGAAGAGTATGGAGAATCTCCCGTAGTTCCTTCCCTCGGAGCTGCGGAAATCGCCGAAGAATCCGAATGAAAAAATTTACGTTTCCTCTCGAAGACGTGATGAAATACCGCGAGTATCTGCAAAACGAAGCGGAACTCGCGCTCGGTAAAGCGATGGCGGTCGAACACGATATTCAAATGCGCATCGACGAAGTCGCTTCTCAATATGCCGCATTGGCCGCAAAGATGCGCGGTTCGACCGATTTCAACGACATAGCACGGGCAAACGATTTTTATGCGTTCCTCGACCAGCAAAAAGCTTACCTTTTGGAAAAGATGGCGGAAGCGAAGCTCGTTTCCGAGCAAAGACGCAAAGACATGCAGGAAGCGATGCAAAAAACCGAAAGCCTCCGCAAACTGCGCGATCGGCAGTTCGATGAATACAAAGACGCGGAGATGAACGAAGCGAACGATATCGCCGACGATATGACAAACGCGCGGGCAGCGAGGAGAAGAGTTTAATTAATAATGGAATGCGCTGCCGCCGATAAATTCGCGCATGATCGAGCGCGCGGGAACAGCCGTCGGCGGGATCGGCGAAAAGTTGTATAAAAAGCTCAAGAGACGGCACGCTTCTCCGTATTCTTTTTGCGTCGGGTTGACGCAGCGCAAAAGCGGGTCGGCGTAGACTTTGAGGACTGCCAGCTCGTAATCGAGGGCGGTGTTGAGCATCGCATCGGCGTTGATTTGAAACGGAAAAATGTGTTTTTGCTCTCCTGCCTGTACGCTCGGCCACATCGAAATCGTTTCGGCGGCGCTTTTGCCGCGGAACTGCGAGTCGCGTACGATCCTCCGGATAAGGCGATTGTCGCTTGTCGAAATGCGGTTATGGTCGTCGAGGTTCAGCTGCGTGAGCGCCGACAGGTAGATTTTAAATTTGAGTTCGTGCGGAATGCGAGAGGTCAGTTTATCGTTTAAGCCGTGGATGCCTTCGATTATTAAAATTTCGTTTTCCGCGAGCTTCATCGTGTTTTTATCTTCATAATAGCGTTCGCCGCGCTGAAAGTTGTACGAGGGGATGCGCACTTCTTTTCCGTCAAAGAGGTCGAGCAGGTTGTCGTTGAGCAAATCGATGTCGAGCGCTTCGAGGCATTCGTAATCGTAATTGCCGTTTTCGTCTTTCGGATTTTTATCGCGTCCGACGTAATAGCTGTCGAGACTGAGCACGTGCGGCAGGTAGCCGATCGCTTGGAGTTCGAGCGCAAGCTTTTTTGCGGACGTCGTTTTGCCGGAACTCGACGGCCCTGCGATCAATACGGCGCGTACCCGCTCCTGCTTTGCGATCTGATCGGCGACGTCTGCAAACTGTCGTTGCTGAAAGGTTTCGGCGATATCGATAAAATCGTTTATCCTGCGTTCGTTGACGAGCTTGTTTAAAGTCGCCGCCGATGTCACACCGATGCGTTTTCCCCATTCTTTGTAGCGGCTGTAGATTTCGAAAAGCTGCGGCTGGTCGACGAATTCGGGGAGCTCGTCGGGAGCCGACGGCTGCGGAAAGCGCAGCAAAAAACCTTTACCGTAGGGGAGGAGACCGAAGGTTTTCAAAAAGCCCGTCGACGGAACGAGGGGGCCGAAATAGAGATCGGAAAAATTGTCGAGAGAATTGATTTTGACTCGCGGCGGACAAAAGTAGTTCAGCTGCAGTCGCGTTTCGACTCTCCCGAGCGCTTCAAAAAGCGAAACTGCATCCGTATAGGAAACGAACTGTACGGTTATCGGAAGATTTGTTGCCACGAGGAGGCGCATCTCTTTTTCGAGAGCGGCGATCTGCTCTTTGCTTATCGGCTTTCCCGTTTCGAGCGTATAATAATAGCCGCTTCCGAGGCTGTGCCCGCACAAAAGGCGTGATAGCGGAAAGAGCTTGTGCGCCGCGGCTGCCAATAGAAGACAGAGCGAGCGGCGGTACACTTGCGCGCCGTCTTTGCTCGAGTCGAGGACGGGTTCGAGATAGGAATTGATTTCGAGCGGTTTGTCGAACGGCTCGATCCCGTTGTTCACTTTTACGGCAAGAATGTGCTCCACGTTTTCGGAAAAGTGCGAGAGCAGCGTATTGAGCGGTGTGCCGGAAGGCACGCACAACGTTTTGCCCGACGGAAAAGTGACGGAAAGCATTTGTCCCGGCATATTAGGCGGTATTGGATTTGAACCAATGACTTCTACCGTGTGAAGGTAGCACTCTACCCCTGAGTTAACCGCCCGAACGATCAAGTATCGAATATAGTAGAAGATTTTAACAGGTTCGCCGCATGCTGTCAAGAAAGCGATTGACGGAAAACGCATTGTGAATGCGGTTTGCGATTTATCAAAGACACGTGACAGTTTCATATAACAATGTGCGGGGGCGATCGCTCTTGCCGCAAATCCCGCACGCTTTCTGCAAGAGCGCGCGAACATAGGCGAACGCGTTAGGCGCCGGAGCAACGCGAAGCGGCCGCCGAAGCGAAGTATACGAGCGAGGCGGCTGGAGCGAAAGCGGAATTGCAGAGGTGCCGGCGGGCGAAGCCCGAAACGCCCCGTTTCGAAATTTGAAAAGTTAATAATTATTAATTACGGCCCATACGCGATTCGAACGCGTTACCTATTGCTTAGGAGGCAATCGCTCTATCCAGGTGAGCTAATGGACCAAACAACACTTTTTTATGCGCGGGCGCGGCAGCCGGACGCATTATGTTCCGAAATCGTAATAGACGCCACGCTGCGTGAATCCCGCAAAGCCGTCTTTTTTCGCGTCGTATTGATCGACGTTATCGCCGTAGTGGCACAACGACATTTTCTTTTTCATATCCGCCGGAAGCGTTTTTAAGTCTTCGTAATACGCGTGTACACCTCCGCGGAAAAATTGGCAATCGTGAAAGATGTATTCGATATCGTAGTTGCCGCACATCCAGTCGAGAAGCTCTCTGTCGAACTGTGTGTCGCCCGGAAAGAGGATCCGATCGTCGATGAGCACGCCGACCGAATAAAACGATGTGCGCCACGAACCGGTTTTGTCGGGCACGTGATGAGTGCGGTAGAGTTTGATGTTGATGGATCCGACATTCGCCTCGTAAAGAGGACGCGGGCGTCGCGCGATCTGCCGCGGTTTTATCTGATCGAAATAATCTTCAAAGGTCATAAAAGCGCCGTCGGTGTATTCACCGTATGCGCAGCCTCCTTTGAGCGATTGGTTCCATAAAATTTTTTTATAGTGGTCGGTGATGACCATCTTCGGCCGGATCTTTGTCGTGTAGCGTCCGACGAGCGCCACTTCTTCAAGTCCGCCGATGTGATCCGCGTGTGAATGCGTGATGAGCAAATTTCTGACGGACGCGATGGACGAATGATAGGTGTACATCGCGTAGGGGCAGACGGCTCCGCAGTCGACGAGCACGTGATCTTTACCCTTTATGATAAGCACGTTGTTTTGAAAATACTTTTTTGCAAAGGCGCTCCCCGTTCCGATAAAAAAGAAACGGAGGCTGCCGTCGCTCGTAAATTCGATTGTCTGCTCAAGCTTTTTGATTTTCACGATAGACCTCATATTCTTTATATTATACACGGTAAATGAAATAAAAACAATTTGTCCGCCGAAAAAAATTATTTGTGCGGATACAGCACTTTCTCGAGTTCGTACATGTCGGAAACACCGTCGACGAGGATACCTCCCATGCCCATTTCAAGCGGCAGTGCGATATCGATATCGTATCGGTCGCCGACGCTGAGGCATTCTTCGATTTTCGCGCCTGTCCTGCGCGCGGCTTCTTCGAACGGTTCTTTCGCCGGTTTCGATTTCCCGAACGTATCGAGTCCGATGACAGTTTCGATGCAGCCTTCGACGCCGAGCGCACAAAGCGTTTTGCATCCGACACCTATCGGATTGTTCGTGACGCAGACGAGTGCGCAGGACTTTTTAAGCGTCTGCAAAACCGCGAAAAGCTTTTCGTCGCGCGATAAAAAATCTGCCGGTTCGATGAGCTCGTTCCTCCACGCGACGGTCGTTTCGATCGGGATGCCGAGAGCGGCAAAGGTATTGCTTTCGCTGATTTTTTGCCCGCCGTGCGTTTTCGACCATTCGCTTCGGTAATCGTCGAAGATCGTCAGGGCTTCTCTTTCGGATATGCCGCGTACTTTTGCAAAACGGCGGAGCTGAACTTCGCTTTGATGAGATACGTACGTTTCGTTCGTGTACAGCGTCGAATCGATGTCGAAGACGATCGTTTTGATCTTTTCGGGCAAGCGGCAGATTTTCATAGAACGCTCCGCGGTTTATAGGTTTTAATAATTTTTACGAGAGAAGAAGCGGCTTCTTCGAGCGATCCGTACACGCCCAATCCCGTAAAGGCCGCCGCCGCGTCTCCGATAAGCTCCGCGTCGGGACAGGCAGTGAGCGCGAGCGGAATGCCCGCATAATCGCATTTCATCTGCATCCATTGTTCGTTTTTCGTCTGACCGCCGGTTACGACGACGGGAAGGATGACGCGGATATTGTTTTTTTCGGCTGCCGCAAGCAGGGCGGAAAACGATCGGTGCAGATTTTCTGCGATGAGCGCGAGGATTTCGAAGCCGTCGCTTTCGGGGTGTTCGAGGCAGTGGGCGATGAGCTCTTCGTATGAAAACTCTCTTTCCATGATCGCTTCGACGATCGTCTTATAGTTGACGAACATGCGTCCGCTTTCGGTTTGCAGCATGGATGCGTTCCAAAGACCCGGTATGACGGAAGGCAGGGAGCGGACCCTCTCTTCGTGCAGCGGAAAGGGTGTGCAGATATTGATGCCTTCGCTGGAACCCGCACGGTCGTATATTTTTCCGACGGCAAGGGTGTTCGTTCCGATCATCGCGGCGATAAAATCCGGCCCCCCGCAAAAAACACGTACCGGTTTTTTTAAGCCGAGAGCAGCCGTCGCCTCATCGTGCGTCGCTCCCGCATCGCTTGAGAGCGGAACATAGGGCGGGAGTTTGCTTTCAGGCAGGGATGCCGCTTCGAGCTGTTCGCGCGTCCAATATGCGCTCTCGTAGCGCGCTTCCGGTAAAATCGTCAAATTCGATCCGGTGAGTTTTCGGATGAGGTATTCCGGCCCGGAATAGATATACGGGGAAGTGTTCCATTCGGCGGGAAAGAGCTCGCGAAACGCCGCGATGCGCGGGATAAAAAGCGAATGTGCGGCGCTCGTTCCCGCGATCGGCGCGGGTTTTATGTCGGCGTTCCACAAGAGCGTCGTCCCGTCTTCGGAAACGATCGTCGGCCCATTTCCCGAAATACCGATCGCCGCTATATCGTCTTCTCCGACTTCGTTGATGAGTTTTTTTGCAGCGCTGCACAGGGCGGGAAACCATTTTTGTGCGATATACCGTTCATCCGGCCTTTCAAACGTTTCTTTTGCGAACGCTTTGACATTGCCCGCAGCGTCGATCAGCGCGGCTTTCAGCGATGTCGTTCCGATGTCGGCCGAGAGTACGGTCTTTTTCGTCATGTTTTCGGCTGCAGCGGCTGCGTCTGCTTTTCCATCTTTTCGATGAGCTTGCGGTTTTCGAGTAGACTGCTCAGCGACTGGTTGTAGTGAACGCGCATGATGACGTTTGCAAAGAGGCCGCTCACGCTCGTGTTGATATACCATTCCCGTTTGCACAGCGCTTCATGATAGACGGCGTTCGTTCCGATAATGCGGTAAAAAAGCCCCTGCCGGTACGCTTCGTCGAAGAGGTCGATCGCGTTGCCGGTAAAAAAGGGCAGACTGATTGCGGCGATGACTTTCGTCGCACCCTGTTCTTTCAAAAAGCCCATCGCTTTTAAAAGCGTACCGCCGGTACCGAGCATATCGTCGGCGAGAAAGGCGGCTTTGCCGTGCACGTCGCCGAGCAGTTTGATCGATTTGATGTTCGTGTTTTTCGCGTTTTGCGTGACGACCGAATAATCGCGCTCTTTGTAGATCATCGCAAGCGGCAGCTTTAATCCGACCGCGTAGAATTTGTTTCTGTCGATCGCGCCGGTGTCAGGGGAGACGACGACTAAATCCTCCGTTTCACCGGTCAAGTCGACGATCTTGCTCAGCTCGCGGATGATTTGATAACTTGCGTGCAGGTTTTCGAGATTGACGGAACTGAACGCATTGACGATTTCGCGTGAATGGATGTCGAGCGTAATGATCCGCGTTACGCCGAGCCATTCGTAGATGTGGCCGAGCATACTCGCCGTAAGCCCTTCGCGCCCCTTTTTTTTGTGCTGGCGGCTGTAGGGGTAGGCGGGCACGACGAGCGTAATGGCTGCCGCTCCCGCCTGCCGCACCGCATCGATCGTCACGAGCATGGACATGACGTGGTCGTTGACGGAAAGAACGGCTTTGTTCGTGCCGTCGTTCAGCGAAAGCTCTTCGTGATTTTCTATGTCTTGGAAGATATAGACGTCTTTTCCGCGTATGGATTCGAGCAGTTCGGTTTTGAATTCGCCGTTTGCAAAAAACGTAAAGCGCGCGGGAATTTTAAAAGACGGTGCGCGGTATTTCGTCACATCGCCTTTGATGTAGAGTTCGGGCGCGTCGATATCGTTTTCGAAATTGATTTTTTTGACAAGATCGTCTTTATTCAGTTCGTAGCGTTTTGAAATGACATCGTTTTTAAGCGTAAAACGATGCTTGTACATGTGCTTCAGATGCGTGATCACTTCGTCGGCGAAACGTTCTCCGCCCGGACATGCAACGACGGCCAGGTTCATCGGTTCGGAATACGGCATGATTCAAGACCCCTCTTTCGCGATTTCGCGCGTAGTTTTCATACTATCATTTTTTTTGCGATGTGACAATCGCACGATTGTCCTTGATGTTCACATAGGACGATTGCTTCCCGTGCGCATCGGCGCTATACTGACCGTATGCGGATGATTTTAACCGGCACCGGTACGAGTCACGGCGTACCTGCGATTTCGTGCCGTTGCAGCGTGTGTACTTCGCGCGACCCGAAAGACAAGCGCTTTCGGTGCAGCGCGTACATATCGCATCGAAACGCCGACGGGCGCGAAACGCACATCGTCATCGATACGGGGCCTGAGTTTCGCATGCAGGCGCTCGCGCATCATATCGATTTTCTCGACGCCGTGCTTTTGACGCACGCCCATGCCGACCACATTGCGGGACTCGACGACCTGCGCATCTACAGCCATACGAAATCCGAAGGTGCGCTCCGCGGCACGCATCGAGCGGAGACGGATGAATCGCCGGGAGCGGGGCTTCCCGTATATGCGGATGAAAATACGATTTCGGGCATACAAAAGCGATTCGATTATATCTTTACACCGACGCAGATCGGCGGGGGAAAGCCGAAGCTGCATTTGATAAACGCGTCCCGTTTTTCGGGAGAGCATCCGCTTCGCATAGGGGATGTGCACGCGATTCCGATCCCGATGTTCCACGGTGAGCTTGAGACGACGGGCTGGCTTTTGAGCGTCCGAGACGGAGCTTTATTCCGTTCGATCGCCTATCTCACCGACTGCAGCCGCATACCCGAAAGCTCGGTCGAAACGCTCGTCGTATACGGCGGAACCATAGAACACGCGGTCATAGACGGCCTTCGCGAAAAGCCCCACGCGACGCATTTTTCGTATTTTCAAGCGATGGAAACCGCCGCAAAGATCAGGCCGCGCCATACATGGCTTACGCACATGAGTCACGATATGAGCCACGCCGATATAACGCGATACTGCATGCGGCGGACGAAAGAGGTTCCGGTTTTGTCGGAAATAGCAAAAGCGGGCGGTTCGGTGCTTCCCGCATACGACGGTCTCGTCCTCGATGTGTAGCGGTGTTCGGGAAACAAACGTCCGTGAGGCGGGTATCGGAAAACTTCCGTGTGTCCCTTTTGGTAAATACGTTTCCGTCGGTCGCTGCTGTTTTTTAAATAAAAAACCGCCCGAAAGGCGGTTTGTAAGACTGCAATAAAAAGGCTACGGCAAACGCTATTGGGAACCTCTAAAAACTGCAGCTTTTAGAGGTAACTTTGAAATGCCCTATTGCGCTTCGGCGGTTTTTTTATCCTGTTCGGCGAGAGCCATGCGCACGTCTTTGGGAAGACGCACTTTTTTGTCGACATAGTCCGAGCGGATGCAGTTTGCACACATATTGATGGTGCGCGTCGTTCCGTCGACGATCGCTTTTACTTTGTGGAGATTCGGCCGCCACGTGCGTTTCGTATGATTATATGAATTGCTTACTTTGTGACCGTACATGAGCGATTTTCCGCAAACATCACAAGTTCTGGACATATTTGTACCTACCTTTACCGAATTGTACGATATTTTATCACTCTATCGAAAAAAGGCAATTCTGTCAACAGGTAAACAGCAGCTTGGGCGAGCTTTTGGCGAGATCTTTGCCGATAACGGTAAGTTTCGATTCACTGATCGCATTGTCAATGTACTGTCACTGTGCAGCTTGTACACGCTTCTGTCAACGCGCGCTTGACTAAAGAGAGGCGCTTCGATACTATACAAATATTAACGATAGGTTATTAATTGGGGGTCTCCTTTGGCAAAAAAACAGACGTCTGCAGAAAAAAGATTTAAGCAGAGCGAAGCGCGCCGCCTTCATAATAAAGCGATCAAATCGCGGTGCAAAACGGCCGTAAAACATTTCGTTGCAGCGGTGCAGCGCAAAGAGCAAAAAACGGCGGAAGATTTATATAATCTTGTTCAAAAAGAACTCGATTCCGCGCGCAGCAAGGGTGTTCTCAAACACAATACCGTCGCGCGCAAAAAGTCCCGCATGAAAAAGCTTTTCAATGTGACCTTTGCTGCGCCTGCAGAAGCAACTGCAAAATAAGTATTGCCTGTCTCCGAAAAATTCCGGAAGAAGCCGTCAGTGCGGTTTCTGCCGGAGTTCTTTTTTTCACCGTATCGGGAATCCTATGCCTCAGAAAAAAATAACAAAATATGATCTTATCGAATCGGTGTATCGCAATACGAATTGCGAACGGCGCATCGTTCAAGAGGTCATGGAAAATTTTCTGGGGGAGATAAAAAAGTCGCTTATCGGAGGAGCAACGATCGAACTGCGCGGATTCGGAACTTTTGAGCCGCGTTTGCGCAAGGGCAGATTCGTTGCGCGGAACCCGAAAACAGGTGAAACGCTTTCCGTCGATCCTCACTACGTCGCCGCGTTCCGCTCCGGACAGGAACTCAAAAAATCGCTGTGGGATCTCAAAGTAGAGCAGGTCGAGCGATGACGCTTGGGAAAAATCGTTCTCTTTCGCACCGTTTTTTTTTCAATGCGCTTTTTACGCTCGCGGGTGCGGTTTTGTTCGCTCTTGCGAATCCCGGTTTTATTTTTCCAAAAGGCATTCCACTCGTCGCATGGGTGATGTATTTTCCTGCCTTTATGCTCGTCCGCCGTTCCTCTTTTAAAACGGTGTGGCTGTGGGGCGGGGTATACGGAGCGCTTTCGTATTGCTTGTACGTTTCGTGGCTCGTGACCTTTCACGTTGTTGCCGCCGCAGCGATAAGCGTCGAATATTTTATTTCGTACGCGCTGCTCTTTTTATGCTTAAAGATCGCCGACAGGTTTTGCGGACGTCACGCGTGGATCGTCCAATGGCTCATCCTCTGTTCGCACGAATACCTGAAAACGACGGGCTTTGCGGGATTTTCGTACGGGGTTGCAGGCTATACGCAGTGGCAAAATCTCCTCCTCGTCCAAAGCGCATCTCTTTTCGGCGTGTGGGCGCTTAGCTTTCTCATCGATTTTACATCCGCGTGGCTGTACGCCGTGTATATCGGAGCGGAAACAAAAGACATCGCAGGCTTCAGAGCCTCGGCAAGACGGCGCGCGCTCGGTATTGCGCTTTGGGCGTTTGCGCTCGCCGTATTCGCCGCATACGGAGGCGCGCTCCTTTCGCAAAAAAACGAAAACGGAAAATTTATTAAAATTTGTGCGGTGCAGCACAATACCGATCCGTGGCAGGGCGATATAATTTCTTACGAACGTGACGTTAAAACGCTTATGACGCTGACGGAGCGCGCGCTTTCGGAAGATCCCGACATAGCGCTTGTCGTGTGGCCGGAGACGGCCGTCGTTCCGTCGATTTTGACGCACTATACCAAGCGGCTCGACAGGAGAAGGTTCGACCTTATCAATTCGGTGCTGCACTTTATCGACGGGAAAAAAGCCGTATTCGTGATCGGAAATTTTCACTCCGTGGATACGGGCGGCACCCGCACCGACGATTACAACAGCGCTTTCGTCTTTACGCCCGGAAAAAACGTCATACCGCCGGAGCCGGAAATCTATCGGAAAATTCACTTGGTGCCCTTTACGGAAACGGTACCCTTTGCAAAACGGCTTCCATGGCTTTACGATGCGCTTGAAAAAGCGGACACGCATTTATGGGCGAAAGGAAGCGTGCGCACCGTTTTTCACGCTGCGGGAATTTCGTTTTCCGTGCCGATCTGCTTTGAAGATACGTTCGGCGACGACTGCCGCCGCTTTGTCGCAAACGGCGCGCGCGCTTTCGTCAATATGTCGAACGACGCGTGGTCGAAAAGCCTGAGCTGCCAAAATCAGCACCTTGCGATGGCGGTTTTCCGATGTGCCGAAAATCGCGTGCCCGCTGTTCGGAGTACCGCCTCTGGGCAGACGTGCATCGTCGACCGCACCGGAAAGATTTTGCTCGAAGCGGAGCCGTTTACCGAAACGTATTTAACCGGCATGATGCCCGCCGCGGATGACACTGCGGGAAAAACGCTGTATAATAAAACCGGTGATGCCCTTGCGATTTTTTTTGTCGCGGCGGCTTTGCTCATGTGCATCGTATGCATTATTTTAAACGGAAAACGAAGTAGGATATAATGGCGGAAAAACACGACGACGAAAAAATCAATGTGACGGTATTCGGCCCCGAGACGGAGTTCGACGGTGAACTCGAATTTTCGGATAAGCTTATCATCACCGGAAAATTCAACGGAAAGATAAAAGCGAGCGGAGACTTGGAAATCGCAAAGGACGCGGTATGCACCGGCGAGACGATTACGGCGCGCTCGATCATCGTGTCGGGAAGCGTTACCGGAAACCTCGAAGCATCCGAGCGCGTTGAAATATGCAGCGGCAGCAGCGTTACCGGCGATATAACGACAGCTCGTCTTCGCATTGCAAGCGACGTCAATTTTGAAGGGCAGGTTACGATGCTCGATAAAGAGCCGGACATCGATCTGTTTTCCGTCGCATCTTCCGAATACAAAGACGCGCTCGCGCTGAAATCCGACGCGATTTACTGATTTGCCGACAAGAATATTCCGCGGCGGTGAGCGGGTTTTTGACCGGACGCATTGGGCGCAAACGCGACGGACGTACCGAGCTTTTTTTCCAAATACGCGGCGACGGGCGCCATGCGGTTTTTACCCGCGATGAATTTTTCTTTGTCCTCTTCGGTAAACGGCTTTCCAGCTTTTTGGGCGGCTTTTTTTATGCCTTTTGCAGGATCGCCGAGGCGGCTCATCAAAACGAGACTCCGCGGCTTTTGTTCAAGGATGTATTTGATCGTCGGCAGCGCCGCCATAACGCGCGTATCGTCTTGAACGACGCCGTCTTTCATCGGAACGTTGAAATCGACTCTCATGACGATGCGCTTATCTTTCAAATCGACATCTTTTACGGTTTTAATCATAATGTCTCCTGCTGTAATGGTTGGAATTTTTTTGCGATTCGATTTTTTGACTATGATGAATTATCTATAAACACAGAAAAATTCCATACTTAGCCCCAAAATGTATCTTCTGCCGATTGTTGTTCGGCAAAAGTCCATACTTCTTGTATCTTACCGTTTTCTATTTTGAACAGATCAATACCCGGATCATTGAGCTTATCGCTACTACGCAAAGAGTATTGCAAGGAAAATGGGCGATTATAATTTTATATCATCTGAGTACGGGTACAAAAAGGTTTAATGAACTTCAAAGAGTAATGCCTGCAACAACTCGAACAGTTTTAACAAGACAGCTGCGTCAGCTTGAAAAAGATAAACTGATCGACCGAAAAGTCTTTGCCGAAGTCCCGCCTCATGTTGAATACTCTTTAAGTAAATTGGGAACTAAATTTCAAAAAGTGTTAGACGAGATTGAGATTTTCGGTTTGAGTTATATCGCCGAATTACATAAAATGCAAAGCTGAATGCCCGGCGGGAAAAAAGCCGAATACGCACCTCTGTTTGACGCGATGGGAGAAATTATGAAAAAATTCGATATTACGGCGCTCGGGGAAATATTGATCGACTTTACGCCTGCAGGCAAGTCGCAAAACGGCAGAACGTTGTTTGAAGAAAATCCCGGAGGAGCTACGGTAAATGTCGCAGCCGCCGCAACGCTCTGCGTATCGCGATACGGCGCGATCCCCGCATTGACGTCTCTTTCCGAAACGGAAAAGCTCCTCGCTTCTTTCCCCTGCATCAGCGGCAAACAGCCGTGATCCACGCAAAGAGCTCTGCGAGATCGTAATCGCCCGAATGCACTTTATCCCACGGATACGTAAAGTCTACGGAAAATCCGGCGGCTTCAAGCTTTGCTGCGCGGTAAACGGTTTCGGCGCTTTTTAAATAAGCCCTTTCGAAACGGCTGTACGCAAAAACGAGTTTAATTTCGTTTGCCAGCCTTTACCGTTCTTTTTCAAATTTTCCAGCACATCGACGTCAATCCTGATGCTCATAACTTTTTTTTGCGGCTTCCATAAATCACGGTCTAAAAGATGGCAGGGCTTCATTTGCTTGAGCTGCGCATTCGTCAGTTTGGGGCAATCTGAAAAATCTTTATTCTTAAATTTTTTAATTTCTTCCGAGCGTTTTTTGGATATTGCCATAATATTTTATCTCCTCTTTCGATACGGCCGGCCGTGCAGACACAATCCGTATTTTTTCTCGCCTATCGACATAAACGACAACACAAATAATAGCGCTCCCGATATCACCCAAAACGATATATCTGTCCTCGTCTATCATCGAATTCTTATTGTCATAAAATTCAATCGAATTCGGATCCTTAAAAATTTCAGACGCTTCTTCAAAAGTCAATCCGTGTTTTTCTTTATTTATTCGATCTTTTTCACTATCCCATTCAAATCGACCCTTGGTTACCGTCATGCTCTCCTCTGCTATATAATATATAATTGTATTACATTTCTGTCAATACTTTAAACGTTTGCCATATTTTTAAGTACCATTGTCCTGTACACGAATCTCCGGTACTATCCGCATTTATAAAAATACGTTATACCGTATATGTGATGATTCGACAAACGCATTTTATCGGCGTGCTCATTCCCGAAAACCTCCTCGTTCCGCTTGAAGCGTGCCGCGCTTGGATGAGAGCGCGCTGCGGCTGCAAAAGCGGACAGGGCACACCCCTGCATATAACGCTTGTGCCGCCGTTTTACCTCGACGAAAACTTTTCCGAACGCAATCTGTTCGAAGCGCTCGCCGAAGCGGCATCCGCATGGGGCGCAAAAAACAAAACGCTTTGCTGCGCGGTAAACGGTTTCGGAGCCTTTTCTTCGCGGACGATCTTTGCACACGTCGAGCAGTCAAGCGAATGGACGGCTCTCCGCACTCTCGTCTACGATTCCCTTTTAGCAAAATGCCCGGGAACGGCAAAGCGAGATGCGCGAACTTTTGTACCGCATATCACCCTTGCGAACCGCGACATACCGCCCGGCGCGATCGAAGATGCGCTTTCGTATTTCGATTCGCTCGATCTGCACGAAAGTTTCGACGTACGATCGATAACGCTCTTTGCCATGAGAGGCGGAACATGGACGGAACGCGAAACATTTGCGATGACGGAATTGTACTAACTATTGATTTTTTTGTAGTGGTATTATCATTAACCCGCAGTATATACTTTCCCTATTCCAATTTTCAGGTCGTAATTAATGAATACAAAAGAACGATATGACGATGCACGTGAACAATATGCGTCGCTTGGCGTCGATACCGACCGCGTTATCGAACGGCTCCGCAGCATACCGCTCTCGCTTCATTGCTGGCAAGGCGATGATGTAGGCGGATTTGAAAAAGCAGGCGCGGTACTGAACGGCGGCGGTATTCAAGTAACCGGCAATTATCCCGGCAAAGCCCGTTCCATTGCGGAATTGCGCCAAGATATCGAAAAAGTGTTTACGCTTACGCCGGGCAGTTATCGTTTAAATTTACATGCAAGCTATGCCGATTTTTCCGATACGAAGCCGGTTGATCGGGACGCGCTGGAACCCGCACACTTTAAAAGCTGGCTTACATGGGCAAAGGCAAAAAAAATACCGCTCGATTTTAATGCGACAATTTTTTCACATCCGAAAGCGAACGGCATGACGCTTGCTTCAAAAGATAAGGGTATTCGCGACTTTTGGATAGAGCACACAAAACGCTGCCGTACGATAGGCGCATATTTCGGCAAAGAACAAGGCAGCCCCTGTATTCACAATATCTGGATCGCCGACGGCATGAAAGACATACCTGCCGATCGGCAAGGGTATCGAAAAATTCTTTTACAATCGCTCGACGATATACTCTCGCAAAAGATACCGACGGAATATTTAAAAGATTCCGTAGAATCGAAAGTATTCGGCATCGGAACCGAAAGTTACGTCGTCGGCTCTCATGAATTTTACATGGGCTATGCGATGAGCAGAAACTGCCTGCTTACGATCGATATGGGACACTATCACCCTACGGAAAACGTTTCGGACAAGCTCTCGTCCGTGTTGCTCTTTGTTCCCGAAATACTGCTGCACTTATCACGGGGCGTCAGATGGGACTCCGATCACGTCATCGTTTTTAACGACGATATGCGAATGATGGCGGAGGAAATAATCCGGACGGGAAAACTCGATAAGATCCACATCGGTACCGATTATTTTGACGGCTCCATCAACAGAATCGGAGCATGGGTACTCGGTTCGCGTGCGACGGAAAAAGCGTTTTTGTACGCACTGCTCGAACCCGTAACACAGCTTATTAAATATGAAGATGAAGGAAATTATTTTGCACGCCTTGCACTCAACGAACAACTGAAAACGATGCCGTACGGCGCCGTTTGGGATCGGTATTGCGAAGTATGCGGTGTTCCTTCCGACACGGAAATATGTAAAGCCGTCGACGAATACGAACGGGAAGTAACTTCCAAACGAAGTTGACGTCGGCTTGATACGTGCATCATTAACAATTTAAGGAATAAAATGAGTAAGCCATTACTTGAAATTCAACATATTTCAAAATTTTTCCCCGGTGTAAAAGCATTGCAGGATATCAGTTTTTCCGTAGATAAAGCCGAAATCCATGCGCTGATCGGCGAAAACGGAGCCGGAAAATCGACATTGATAAAAGTGCTTTCGGGTATCAATAAACCCGAAAGCGGCGGAACGATCGCTATGAACGGTCACCGCCTCGATAATCTGACGCCGATACAATCATTGAAAGAAGGTATCGTCGTTATCTATCAGGATTTTTCTCTCTTTCCGAATCTAAGCGTTATGGAAAACATTGCGCTCGGATTATGTGTTAAAAAGAACGAAAAGATCATCAACTGGAAAGAGATGGCAAAGATCGCCGAGCAGGCTCTCGTACAACTCGGCGTAAAAAATATCGATATCCGCGTAAAAATTTCAGAGCTGTCCGTTGCCAAACAGCAGCTCGTCGCGATCGCGTGTGCTATCGTCAATGACGCAAAACTGCTCATTCTCGATGAACCGACAAGCGCTCTTTCTTCCGACGACGTCAAAAATCTGTTTCGCATCATGCAGTCGTTGAAAGCGAAAGGTATTTCGATGTTGTTTATCAGCCATAAGCTGGATGAACTTTTTGCCGTTGCCGATCGCTTTACCGTCTTGCGCGACGGACAATGTATCGGTACGTACAATAAAGACGAACTCACGAACGATAAGCTCATCGCGTTGATGGTCGGACGAAAAATCGAATATAAGATTTACGATAAACGGAAATGCAACGAACCGCTGCTCGAAGTCAGATCGCTTTCAAAGAAAGGAAATTTTAAAGATATTTCGTTTACGCTCAATAAAGGTGAAATATTCGGTCTGACGGGGCTTGTCGGAGCGGGACGTACGGAAATCGTTTCCTCATTATTCGGGCTCAACGAACCGGACAGCGGGTGTGTTCTTCTTGACGGAAAAGAGATAAACATACGGCATCCGAATGAAGCTGTCAAACAGGGCATCGCATTTGTCCCCGAAAACAGACTTCGCGAAGGTCTCGTATTGCGAAAAACATCGGAAGACAATATCACCGTTACCGTGTTGGATAAACTTTCACATCGCTTCGGTCTGCTCGATATGAAAAAAAAGCACGACCTCGCCGAACACTGGATGAAAACGCTCGAAATAAAACCGAATTACCTCGATATGGAAGCGGGAAAATATTCGGGAGGTAACAAACAGCGTATCGTTATCGCAAAATGGCTTGCAACCGAACCGAAAGTGCTTATCGTTGACGAGCCGACAAACGGTATCGACATCGGCGCAAAAGCGGAAATACACGAACTGTTGTACAATCTTGCAAAATCGGGCTTGGGCATCATCGTCATATCTTCGGAACTGCCGGAAATCCTTTCGATTTGCGACAGAGTTGCCGTCGTTCGGCACGGAAAAATTCAAAAGATATTGCCGTGTGAGGGTCTAACACAAGAGTATATTATGAACTTGGCATTTTAGGCGGTACACTACAATGACAGTGATAAAAAAAATTATTAAAATGCAGGAATTTCCGATCCTTACGGTACTGGTCGTTCTCTCCGTAATAATCGGTATCATAAATCCGACGTTTTTCAGCGTGGAAAATTTTCTCGATTTGCTGAAAAGCAATCTCGTACTTGCGATAATGGCCATGGGGATGCTCATGGTCATGCTTACCGGCGGTATCGATGTCGCCTGTTCTTCAATCGTCGCATCGGTTACGATTTTTGCAGGGAATTCGCTTATCCACTTTACTTCAAATATTTTCGTAACCGCTGTGCTTTCATGCGCCTTCGGGCTCGCGCTCGGTCTTATCAACGGACTGCTCGTCGCAAAGATAAAAATTCCGCCGATAGTCGCTACGCTCGGAACGATGAGCATCATACTGGGTATAAATCTCTACATAACGAACGGGAACTGGATCACCGGCATACCGCAAAATTTTATTAACTTCGGCGATATAAAGTTTTTTCCGATTACGACGAGCGACGGACGGATAATCGGTCTTCCGATGCAGGCCTTGTTTTTGGCTGCGGTCGTCTTTTTGACATGGTTTATCCTGCGTAAAACTTTGGTGGGCAGAGGTATCTATGCAATCGGCGGAAATCTCGAAGGCGCGTCTCGTGTCGGCTTTAATCCGACAAAAATATTGCTTTTCGTTTACGGCATCGAAGGTCTGTTTATCGGCCTTGCCGCCGTCGTGCATACGTCGATCATGCGGCAAGTGGATCCGAATGCGTTTGCAGGTTTTGAAATGCAAGTGATCGCCGCCGTTGTACTCGGAGGCGCAAGTACGATGGGCGGTTACGGTTCGGTATTGGGGACCGTGATCGGAGTCGCGCTTTTTTGTGTCATAAACAACGGCATGATCCTTATGCATATACCGACGTTTTGGCAAAAAATTATTATCGGCTTAATCATTATCGCATCCGTCTGCATCGATATGTATCAAAAAAACAAAGCTGAAAAAACGAAAGTAAAAGTTGATGTGGAGTGACGGCATGAAAAACAACATAAAAACATCGATACGTAAATTCTTTAAAACATCCGAAGGAACGCTGTTTATTATTTTTCTGTTTGTCTTTGCGCTTATGTCGGTATTATCGCCGGGGAAATTCTTAAGTCCCATCAATATGGAATCGATGGCGTATCAGATTCCCGAATTCGGTATCCTCGCATTGTCGATGATGCTCGTCATCATGACAGGCGGTATGAATCTTTCGCTGACTTTTTCGGCGGCATTGGGAATGATTATCGGCGGACTCGTTATGTCGAATCTATACACGGCAAACCACGGCGCACTGCTCGCCGTTACCGTCGGCATTGCAACTATGTTTGGTATCGCCGCTCTCTGCGGGTTATTCAACGGCTGGATCATCGCGCTTTTCGGCGTCACGCCGATGATCGCGACGCTCGGTTCGTCGACACTGTTTGAAGGCATCTGTCTCAATATCACCCACGGAGGAGCCATATCGGGATTTCCGATGATATTCATCGCGATAGGCAATTCAACGTTTTTAAAAATTCCTATCCCGATGTGGATATTCTTTATCGTTGTCGTATTTTGCTGGCTGCTGCTTGAACGGAGCAAGCTCGGCAAATCGATAGAGATAATCGGCTGTAATCCGATCGCCGCAAGATATTCGGGCATACGGGTAAAGCGGGTATTGATAAAAACATATCTTATCGGCGGTATCCTTGCCGGCATCGCTGCGATGATAATGGCGAGCCGTTACAACTCCGCAAAAGAATCGTACGGGTCGTCGTACTTACTGCAATCCGTTGCCGCCTGTGTTTTAGGGGGTACCGATATAAACGGCGGTTCGGGGAAAGTTGCGGGGACTATCATAGCGGTTTTGATTTTGCAGGTCATTTCGAGCGGTCTGAATATCTTCGGATTGAACCGATATCTAACGACCGTTATCACAGGTCTTGTGCTTATAGCCGTTTTGACGATACACTTTATCATATCGATAAAAAAACGGAACGTGCAATAGGAGGTACGATAAAAAGCGCCGTCTGAAATATCGTCGTCGCTAAAGTCCGGAGACGAAAAACGCCGAAACGTTTTTCTTTTATGGGAGATACTCGCGATTTCTGTGCATTGCTCGAAATCGCAGCGTTCTTATCTCAAGTTTGCTCGGATGTTTGCAGAAGGTGTGTTTACGTACCGTTTTGATAAAAATCGTATGCGTATGATACACTCTATTTTGCAAACTCGATTATTGAACGTGTGCGCTCCCGCGCACGACTAAAAACTTTTTCGGAAGTTGAAACTTCCTGCAAAAGCTTTTATGGGAGGATATATGAAAAGAATTCTTACAGTGCTTGGAGTTCTCATGATCGGTTCTGCTCTCTTTGCCATGGGTGCAAACGAGCAGTCTTCTTCATCCGGCAGCGGAAAAAAAGACATAACGATCGTCGTTATGCCGAAGCTCGTCGGTATTCCGTACTTCAATGCTTCGGAAAAAGGTGCCGTACAGGCCGGAAAAGATTTGGGTATCACCGTCAACTACACCGGACCTACGACGGCTGATGCTGCGGATCAGGTGAGGATGCTCGAAGATCTGATCACGAAAGGTGTCGATGCGATCTGTGTTGCACCGAACAACGCTCAGGCATTAACGCCCGTTTTGATGAAAGCGAAACGAGCAGGGATTTTAGTGCTCGACTGGGATACCCCCGCGGATCCGTCGGTAGTCGACTATTCCGTTCATCAGATCGATGACAAACAGTTCGGCGAACACAACTGGGATCTGCTTGTCAAATACATGGGAACGAGCGGCGACTATGCGATTCTCACCGGCGGACTTTCCGCAGCCAATTTGAATTCGTGGCTCGATTACGGACTTGCATACGCAAAGACAAAGTATCCGAATCTCCACCTGGTAACGGATCGTGTTCCGACCGATGAAAAACAGCAGCTCGCCTATCAAAAAACGCTTGACCTTATCAAAGCCTACCCCAATCTCAAAGGTCTGGTCTGCGTTTCAACTCCGGCTCCGATCGGCGCTGCGCAGGCGGTACAGGAAAAAGGGATGCAAAATAAAGTCGCCGTTGTCGGAAGCGCACTTCCGACCGACAGCGGCCCGTACCTTGAAGACGGCTCGCTTAAAACTGCAACGCTGTGGGATCCGGCCAAACTCGGTTACCTTACGGTATGCGTCGCATACAATGCGCTCAAGGGGCAAAAACCGACCGACGGTATGGATGTGCCGAATGTCGGAAAGATCACCGTTCTTTCGGACGGCAGAACGATCATCATGGGACCGCCGAGTGATTTTTTGAAAGAAAACTATAAAAACTTCGCATTCTAGTTTTTTCGCGGGGCGGATCGTTTCGATTCGCCCCGTATCTTTTTACGCAGTGTCTATTTGAGAAAAATGAATTCATACTACATGGGAATCGATAACGGCGGCACATCCTGCAAAGCCGTACTTTTTGACTCGCAAGGAAACGAGATCGCTTGTGCCCATCGTCTGCTTACAATGATTACACCTTGTGCTCAGCAAACGGAACGGGATATGGATGCGCTGTGGCATGCAAACGTCGAGTGTATCAGAGAAGCGATTGAAAAATCGAACATAGATCCGTCCGCTATAAAGGCCGTCGCGGGATGCGGGCACGGCAAAGGATTGTACCTTTGCAGAAAAGACGGATCGCCGGTGAGAAACGGTATCGTTTCTACAGACGGGCGAGCGGGAGCTATCGTACGTCAATGGCAGCGCGACGGAACGGCGGAAAAAGTTTTCAAACGAAATTATCAAAATATACTCGCCTGCCAACCGGTTGCATTGCTCGCATGGCTCAAACAATACGAACGAAAATCTTATGACGCGGCAGGATGGATTTTTGCGGTAAAAGATTTTATTCGCTACCGTCTTACGGGGAAAGCTTTCGCCGAAATAACCGACTATTCCGGTTCAAACCTGCTTGACGTAAGCGCCGGAAAATTTAATAAAGAAATTCTCGATTGGTTCGGTATAGGTGAAACGGAAGCTGCACTCCCGCCTCTGAAAAAATCGACGGATGTGTGCGGTTATATAACATCGGATGTTTCAAAACTGACGTTGCTCCCCGAAGGAATTCCCGTTGCAGGAGGTATGTTCGATATAGACGCATGTTCGATCGCAATGAATGTCGTCGATCCGAACAATATTTGCTGTATAGCGGGAACATGGAGCATAAACGAATATATTGCAAAACAACCGATCGTAAACCGCAGTATTATGATGAATTCGAACTACTGTATCGACGATTATTATTTATTGGAAGAAAGCAGTGCAACGTCGGCGGGAAATCTCGAATGGTATATCGCACGGTTTTTGCAAAACGAAAAAAATGCGCTGAGTGCACAAGGCAAAAGCATATACGCATACTGCGACGATCTTGTCGCATCGATTGAACCGGAAGATCAGGATATCATATTTTTACCGTTTATATACGGATCGAATTATAACCCCGATTCAAAAGCCTGTTTTATCGGTGTCGACAGTCATCACACGCAAGCGCATTTTATACGCGCGGTATTCGAAGGCATCGTATTCAGCCACATGGTGCATATAGAAAAGCTTTTGCATAACAAGCGCGATTTCGCTTCGATCCGCCTTGCAGGGGGCGCAGCCAATTCCGCCGTATGGACGCAGATGTTTGCCGATGTAACGGGGTATCCCATCGAAGCGGTCAAAGCGCGGGAACTCGGTGCGCTCGGCGCTGCAATGGCGGCATCCGTCGTCTGCGGAGATAACGACACGATAGCAAGCGCATCTCGAACTATGACGCATATAGATACCACCGTTCTGCCGCGCAGCGACAAAACTGCAATTTATCGGAAAAAATTTTCTGCCTATAAAAAATTTTATCAAGGACTTGAACGGTATTGGAACGCCGATTGAACAGTGCCTCGCGATAAGGAAAACGCTATGGATAGAATGTATAAAATCGGATTGTACGAAAAAGCGATGCCGAAAGACATCGGTTGGAAAGAAAAAATTCAGGTAGCGAAAAGCGCCGGTTACGATTACATCGAGATAAGTATCGACGAAACGGATGAAAAACTTGCGCGGCTCGATTGGAGCGATGCACAGATACGGGATGTCGTATCCGTCGCATACGGCGAATCGATGAGTTTCGGTTCGATCTGTTTAAGCGGGCAACGGCGGTATGCGCTCGGCGATAAAGACGAAACGAAAAGCCTCGAGATACTCGAAAAAGCGATACGCTTTGCGCGAATCGCCGGGATCCCTGTTATACAGATGGCAGGGTACGACACGTATTATGCGCAATCGACGGAAGAAACGGAAAAGCGTTTCCGCAAAAACCTCGCACTCGGTACGGCTGTCGCCGCAAAAGAAGGCATCATACTCGCATTCGAAACGATGGAAACGCCTTTTATGGATACGATGGAAAAAGCGATGCGCCGTATTTTGCCGATCGCATCTCCCTACCTCGGTGTCTATCCCGATATCGGAAATCTCAACAATGCGGCTCTCTTGTATAAGAGCGATATCCTCGCCGACATGGAAAAAGGAAAAGGACATATCGTCGCAGCACACATCAAAGAAACGATGCCCGGAAAATATCGTGAAGTTCCTTTCGGTACCGGCGTCGTCGATTTTGAACGTATACTGAAAAAATTATGGCAGCTCGGCGTGAGGCGCTATGTAACGGAATTATGGTATACGGGAAACGACGATTGGAAGCAGGCGGTAAACGGCGCAAGTTCGTTTGCACGAAAAATTCTCGACGGCTTTGCCGGCATGTAAGAAAAACGGCGGCATGGTTATTTTTTTGAAAATCGTTTGCGGTATGCGGTCGGCGTGATACCGGTAAAACGCCGAAAACTGCGGCTGAAATAATTGCTGTCGTTGAACCCCATATCGTACGCGATTTGCGTAACGCTCTTATCCGTTGCAGCAAGTTCATCCATCGCCACAAGCATGCGCCGGCGCATTTGATATTCGGATGCGGAATACCCCGTAACGCGCTTGAACGTACGCAGCACGGTGCTTTCGGACATATTAAAACATTCCATAAGCTGCTTTATCGTAAAATTTTCTCTAAAATTTTTTTCAACATATTTTACAACGGCAGACGCATCTTTTTCAGTCGTCGCCGGATATGCAGGATTGTTGTAGATACGGAGCAATAATATAAACAGCTCAAAAAGGTATATCGTATTTTCGATATTCCATAAAAGATGCCGGCTGTCGATTTCTTCCTGCATCGATTCCAAAATCGCCTGCACTTCAAACAATTGCAGACGGTTGAGCCTGAAATGAATAACGGACTGCGGCTCACTCTTTATAGAATCCGTCGATAAAAATAAATCGGAATACCCCGGCGCTGTTGATAAGCCGAAAACGTTATCGGCAAGAAACGACGGCTTTATTAAAATATTCATCAAAACAAGATTATCGACGGCATCGTATCCGTGTATTTGACCCGGTTTTATAAACACGACATCGCCCGCTTCCAGTTTAAAAGATTGCTGCGGGGTTCTGTGCAGTCCGGTACCGTTATAGATGATTACGACTTCAGTAAAATCATGAGAATGCAGCGGAAAAGCGGGTTGCGGATTACGGAATTCAAAATGATACGGCGTTTCTCTCGTCCAATATTTTTTTGAAACTAATCTTTCCATATCTATAAATAGACTTATAAACCGAATTGCAGTTATTATCCTGGTTGCTGAATGTTCTGTCAAGGTAAAAAAAATTGCGGTACGCTACACTGAATAATATGAAGCAGGCGATTATCGTTATCGATATCGGTATGACAAATAAAAAAATCGCGGTTTACGATGAACACCTCGTACAGCGGGAATCCGTATATAAAGAATTCTCTCCGATTATGATAAAAGGTCCCTCCGGCGATATACCGACGCACGATATCGACGGTATGAAAAAATGGTTTATTGAAAACATTCGTCGTTTTGCAAAAGAATATCCCGTACGGGCGATATCGGTGACGGCACACGGGGCAACATTTGTCTGTGTCGATGAACGCGGATCCGTATGCGCACCGTGTATCTTTTACACCTACGAACCGGGAGAAGATTTTCATCGTGAATTTTATGAAAAATGCGGCAGTCCCGAATCGCTGCAGGCAACAACATATACGCCGCAATTTCCGGCTTTACTGAATTATGCAAAAGGCATTTTATTTTTACAAAAATATTTTGCCGATCGATTTGCACGGACGACGGTAATTCTCGGCTTTCCGCAATATTGGTCGTTTTGGCTTACCGGTAAAAAAGCGTATGAACCGACATATCTCGCATGCCATTCGTATTTATGGAATCAAAACGAACATACATGGTCGACTGTTGTAGACAACTTGGGAATACGAAACCGTATGCCCGAAACATATATACCGACATGCAACTCTCTCGGATGTATTTCCGCACAAACGGCAAAAGAGCTCGGACTCGACGAATCGGTAATCGTAACGGCCGGTATTCACGATTCAAATGCATCGCTTTTGCCGTATATCGCGCGCGGCAGCGATAAAGACTTTATTCTCAACTCGACGGGAACGTGGTGCGTCTGCATGCATCCCGACGTTTCGGAAAACGCAAAATCTTTTTACAATCCCGATGACATCGGTAAAACGGTATTCTTTAATCGAAGCGCGCTCGATACGCCTGTAAAAACCGCAATATTTGTCGGAGGGATGGAAGTCGACACGTATGTACGGCTTTATCAAAAAATAAATAAAACGGATGCATTCCCCGTTTCCGATATGCAAACGGTACAGAAAATACTTTCCGAAAAACGCGTATTCCTTGTACCGGGAGTGCTTCCGGAATCGGGCGTCTTTCCTCTTTCCGCCGCCGGCATTTACGAAGACGGTATATTCTACCCGCTCAACGAGATGCTGTCGGGAAAATCCGTTCCGAAAGTTTTTTTCAACGAAAAACTCTTTTTTGCGCTGCTCGATATTTCCATAGCGATCCAGACGGAAACGAGTGTCGGCTGCGTCGGTTTTTCCGATACAACCTCTTTATATACGGAAGGCGGCTTTCGAAAAAACAGACTCTACAATGAGTTGCTTTCTTCCATCTTTCCGTCGAACAGCGTCGCGTTGACGACTATGAAAGAAGCTACCGCAACAGGCTGCGCTATGAGCGCTCTTATGGCGCTTACCGGCAAGAGCTGTACGGAACTCGGCGATTTTATTAAAATAGAGCACGTGCCTATTAAAAAAACCGAAATAAACGACTATGAAGCATACAAAGCCGCATGGCTTACGGCGGCGCAAATCAAGAGGTAACACGTATGAGTATAATGGAAGCTGAATTTATTAAATCGTTTATCCGCGTCTGCAGTGACGGCTGGGAATTGGGATGGCACGAACGGAACGGAGGCAATCTTTCTTATCGCATAAAGAGCGAGGAAATCGATGAAGTAAAAGCGCTTTTCAATACCGGCGGTGCATGGTTCCCGATCGGATGCGAAGTCGGCACACTCGCAGGTGAATATTTTCTCGTAACCGGAAGCGGAAAATTTATGCGTAATATACCGCTTGATCCGGAAGCGAATATCTGTATCATCGAAATAGACGATACCGGAAAGAATTTCCGCATCGTATGGGGACTCCGTAACGGAGGAAAGCCGACGAGCGAACTGCCGACCCATTTGATGAATCACGAAGTGAAAAAAAAGTTAAGCGGAGGAGCATACCGCGTCATCTATCACGCACACTGTACAAACGTTATTGCACTTACGTTCGTGCTGCCGCTGAAAGATGAAATTTTCACCCGTGAACTGTGGGAGAGCGCTACGGAATGTCCCGTCGTATTCCCGTCGGGAATCGGCGTAGTGCCGTGGATGGTACCCGGCGGTCGTGATATAGCCGTCGAAACGAGCAAGCTCATGGAAACTTACGACGCCGCTATTTGGGCGCACCACGGTATTTTTTGCGCAGGAGAAACGTTCGACACGACGTTCGGTCTTATGCATACGATAGAAAAAGCCGCAGAAATTTCGGTAAAAGTATATTCCATATCGCAGCATAAATCGCAGACAATCGAACCCGAAGGTTTTCGTCAGCTTGCAAAAGAATTCGGCGTAACATTGCCGGAAAAATTTTTATATAAAAAATAATGTTGAAAACCGTTTTCCGCCGTGCTAAAATGGGGCTATGCAGGAATTCAACGACGACACCATCTATATCCTCGATTCGTACGGACTCATCTACCGTTGTTATTTTGCGTTTATTTCGCGGCCGCTGACAAACAGCCGCGGGGAAAACATTTCCGCACTTTTCGGTTTTTTCAGAAATCTGCACGCGGTGTTTACGCACTATAAACCGCGTTACATCGCCGCGGCTTTCGATTCGCGCACGCCGACGTTCCGCCACGAAATGTACGATGGATACAAAGCCACCCGCGCAAAAACGCCCGACGATCTGCACGCGCAGATCCCGTGGATCGAAGACATTCTCGCATCTCTCGGTGTTCCGATCCTGCAGTGCGATGGCTACGAAGCCGATGACATCATCGCAACTGTTGCGGCAAAGGCGGCGGCAAGCGGGCGTACATGCCGCATCCTTTCGGGCGACAAAGATTTGATGCAGCTCGTAAACGATACGACGCAGATTTTAAAACCCGACACCGCCCTCATTTGGAAAGCGATCGATTCGAGCGGCGTTAAAGCCGAATGGGGCATCCTTCCCGAACGGATGCTCGACCTGCTTTCGCTCATCGGAGACGCATCGGACAACGTGCCGGGCGTAAAAGGCGTCGGACCGAAAACCGCGTGCAAATACATCGACGCGTACGGAAATCTCGACAACATTTTCGCACATGCGGACGAAATAAAGGGAGCCGCGGGTGAAAAGCTGCGGGCGGGAAAAGACGACGCATATTTTTCACAAAAATTAATAAAATTATGTTACGACGTGCCGTGCGTAAAAAACCTCGAAGATGCGATTCCTCCCGTTTCATTTGATTTCAATGCCGCCGCGGAAAAGCTTTCATTTTACGAAGCGCCTACCGTCGCAAAATCCTATGCCGCTCTCGCAGCGGAAAACGGAAGCACAGGCATCGAAACGTACGGCACGGAGATAAATTCGGCGCAGAAAAACAAGGCAAGCGCGGAAGATAAAGAAAACGGAAGGACAAAATACGAATCTTCCGAACAGGTATCCGATACGGAAGACGTTCCGATGCTCAAGCCGCTTACGAAAAACAAAGGCGAATACCGCGCCGTAACCGACATCGAAGAACTCAAAAAAATCGTCGACGGCATTATCGCATCGAAAGAAAAATGCGCCGCCTTCGACTGCGAAACCGACAGTCTCGACACGATGAGCGCTTCTCTCGTCGGCTTTTCCCTGTGCACGATACCCTGCAAAGCGGTCTACGTTCCGCTTGTACTCACCGACGCGCTTTTTTCAGGTCCGCTCATTTCAAAGCAGGATGCGCTTGCGCAAATCGCACGGCTTTTTACCGACAAAGACATCACCGTCGTCATGCACAACGGCAAATTCGATTACGAAGTGCTTCGCACGAACGGCATCGCGCTGAAAGGCGGAGACTACCCCTCACCTTCGTGCAAAATCGCCGACACGATGATCGCCGCGTGGCTGCTCGATCCGGATAAAACGGGAGGGGCTTCATATGCGCTCGAATATCTTGCGGAGAGAAAACTCTCGCTTTCGGGAATCGAATACGACGATATCGTACCCAAAGGAGGAAGCTTTGCCGATGTGCCGCTCGATAAAGCCGCCGACTACGGTGCCGAAGATGCCGATTTTACGCTGCAGCTTTGGCATCTTTTTCGCGAACGGCTTGAAAAAAATAAATTATTAAATTTATTTACCGACGTCGAAATGAAGCTGCTTCCTATCCTCGCGGAAATGGAACTGCGCGGCATCCACGTAAACACAAAAGCGCTCGACAAATACGACGCCGAACTCACCGGTGAAATCGAAACGGTGCAAAAAGAAATATACGAAATCGTCGGACACGAATTCAATATCGCTTCTCCGAAACAGCTGCAGGAAATTTTATTCGAAGAATTGAAATTGCCGCACGGCAAAAAGACGAAAACCGGTTATTCGACGGACACGACGGTGCTCGAAGAACTTTCGGCTTATCATCCGGTGCCGCAAAAAATTCTCACATACCGCGAAAAGACAAAGCTGCAGTCGACTTACGTCGAAGCGCTGCCGAAACTCTGCGATAAAAACAAACGCTTGCACACGAACTATATGCAGACGGGAACGGCGACCGGACGGCTTTCATCGCGCGATCCGAACTTGCAGAACATTCCGGTGCGGAACGAAGACGGCAGGAGAATCCGATCAGCCTTTACAGCTTTGCCGAATACGCATCTCATTTCTGCCGATTATTCACAGATCGAACTCGTCATCCTCGCACACCTGTCGGGCGACAAAAACATGTGCAAAGCGTTCAGCGAGGGCGTGGACATCCACCGCGCAACGGCATCCCTTTTATTTTCGACGCCTCCGGAAAAAGTTACGGCGGACGAAAGGAGAGTCGCAAAGACGATCAATTTCGGCATCATCTACGGCATGAGCGCGTTCCGCCTCGCGCGCGATTTGGGTATTTCACGAACGCAGGCGGCTTCGTTTATCGAAAATTATTTTACGCAGTATTCGTCGATCAGACGTTTTATCGATTCGACGATTTCGTTTGCCGAAGCGCACGGATACGTCGAAACGATTTTCGGACGGAAGCGGAAAATTATCAATATTAATTCGAAAAACAAAACGGAAAAGGCTGCAGCCGAACGCATCGCGGTAAATACGCCCGTACAGGGAAGCGCGGCGGACATCGTAAAACAGGCGATGCTCGACGTGGACTGGTCGCTCCGAAAAGAAAAAAACGGCGCCCGCCTTTTGCTCCAAGTGCACGACGAACTCATCTTCGAATGCCCGTCGGAAAAATCCGTCCTCGATGCGACGATCGACATGATACGCAATAAAATGGAAGGCGCGGTAAAACTTTCGGTTCCGCTCCGCGTTTCGATCGAAGCGGGCAAAAACTGGGGAACCTTTCATTGATCATCTGCATTACGGGCCCCATGGCGGCGGGAAAAAATGCGGCGGCGAAGCTGCTTGAAACGCGCGGCTGGCTCTGCATCGACGCGGACACTCTCGTCCACGAGGCGATAGAGAGCGAATCCGATAAAATCATCCGTACCTTTTCGCAGGACGCACAAAAACGCGGTATCGATATCGTGAGGCAGGACGGAAGCATCGACAGGCGCTCGCTCGGAAAGCTCGTCTTTTCCGATGCGTCGCTGCTTGCAAAACAGGAAGCGATCGTCTATCCCGCAATCGAAAAATGCGCGATGCAAAAAATCGATTCGCATGAGGCGAAAAACATCGCGCTCAACGCGGCCGTGCTTTATAAAACGCCGACTCTCATGCGCTTGTGCCGCGCGATCCTCTACGTTGAAGCGCCCCTTTTGGTGCGTCTTTTACGTGCAAAAAAACGCGACGGAGATGCCGTACGCGCGATCTGCAAACGATTTCGTGCCCAGCGCGGCTTGTATCGAAGTTACGAACAAACCGGCATACCCATCGTCAAGCTGCGCAATGCTTCATCTCTTTCCGCCCTCGAACGAAATACGGAAAAAGCGCTTCGGCATATCGAAGGTTTAAACGAGACGCTGAAATAGCGCGTCTCGTTTAATATCGAGTTTTCATTCGAAAACTCGCGGATATACGTGTGCGCTTCCGCACACGGCTGCGGCATTTTCGAAAATTGACATTTTCTGCAATGCCGCATTTTAAGGAAAGTTTAAACGAAACGCTGAAATAGCGCGTCTCGTTTAATATCGAGTTTTCATTCGAAAACTCGCGGATATATATGTGCGCAAGCGCGCACTAATTCAACAGTCTCCAAAATTGATATTTTGTTCGACTGTTGAATTTTAAGGAACGGTTTTAATACATGAACAAAGTTTTCGCCGCAAGCATAATCGCATTCGGCTGATGCTTCCAAAGCTCGTCATTCTGCCTATAAATAAATCGCTTAATTATATTTTTCTCGTGCCGATATTTACAGTAGAGTAGTATACCTCTACAAACTGCAGTTTTTAGAGGTTCCCGATACTCACAGGGGAAAATCATGGAACAAAAAGGTACTTTATGGATCATCGCCGCAGTCGGCATATTTTTACTCGCCGTCCTCCTGCCGGCAATCATCCTCTTTAAACCCGATACGCACAAAGTACAGATGACGGCACCGATCGCCAAACCTTCGTCGGGCGGTTGGGTCGCGACAGGAACATCTTCTCCTGCCGGCAGCGCTTCCGAAAACGGAACAGCTAAAGGCGATGTACCTGCAGATAAAATCGATTCCGAAAATTCGGCAAAACCGGAAGCCGGGGAAACGCAAAGTACGGAACGAAACGCGATGCAGGTGGGAGATATGACCGTATTCGCGCAAAATGCGACCGTGTACGGTTTCGAAGCTCCGCGAAATACGCAGAGTGCTCCGGACGGTTCCACGCTGATCGATTTGAATGCGCTCCGATCGGGCGACACTTCTCCGACCGATACCGTTACGCCGAAAAATGAAACGAGTGCCAAATCGATGGAGACGGCACGCCAAACAGCCCGCGCATCGCAGGCGGGACAAGAGCAATATTCAGCAGCGGAATCCCGAAGCGCCGCGGTAAAAACTCCGGCGAAAAAACCGTCATCCGAACCGAAAACGGCTCCATCGAAAAGCGTTGCGACAAAAACGGCACAGAAAAATACTGCGGCAAAACCGAAAGCGCCTGCGGGAAAAACGCAGTATTGGATACAGGCGGCTTCGTTTGCAAGTAAAAACGGCGCCGATGCGGCGCGGAGCGTCCTCGACGAAAACAAAATTCCCGCCGATGTCTTTACGTACAAAGACGGCAAAGGAAAAGTGTTTTACCGCGTGCGGATCGGTCCTTATGTGACGAAGAGCGAAGCCGAATACTGGCGGACGCGGGTCGCGCAGATAAACGATTTCAAATCGGGAGAAAGCTATATCACGCAAACTTCTTCAGCGACGGATTAAAAAGTACAGCTGAAAAATTGCAATTTGTATGCCTACGGTGTAAATAACCCGGTACACTATATAGACTCGGATGGAGAAACTCCAGCGGTAGCACTTCCTGTAGCCGCTTATTGGATAGGTGCTTTATGGTTGCAGCTACAGGAGCTTATTTGGCAACACCTGCAGGGCGGCAAGGCATTCAAGCCTTAGCTGATGCAATATCTTATGGAGCACAGTCGGCCAATCACGCTGTTTCAAATGCGATAACAGCAGTAAAGACTGCTGTAAAAGAAAAACAGGAAACAAAACTTTATATGACATATACAATGACTGATGCTGATGGGCTTGTATATTCAGGGCGTACTAGTGGATATGGTACTCCCTCTGAAGTTTTGGAAAACCGACAGAATAATCATCATACGGCAAAGCAGGGGTTTGGGAATATACAAATTGATAAAATTGCGTATGGCGAACAAGGTAAACTTGCAATAAGAGGTCGTGAGCAACAACTTATTGATAAAAATGGAAGAGCTCAATCAGATACAATTAATGGTCATAAAGGGACATCTGGTAATGCAATTAGAGGTGTAAGCAAATTTAATCCGCGAGTTCCAATATATCATGAGGCTGCAAATAAAGCATTTGGCAATATTGCCCCTTATACAGGATTTGGAGCAGTTCAGGAGTAAAAATGGCAAAAAGAAAAAAAATCGGTGATGTATACAGATTTGATTTTGATAAAAAATTCCATTGTTATTGTCAGATATTAGAAGCAAGTGATGTAGTTTTTTTCAATTTTTATTCTGATTCTGAAAATGATAATATAGATGAAGTAATCGAAAAGGACGAATTATTTAGGATTTGGCTTGACCGTGATTGCTTGAAAAGTGATAAATGGCAATTTATTTGTCATAAAG